>JAHIMN010000156.1 GCA_018896395.1 Verrucomicrobiota bacterium
CCGGATATTTTCATGCCCGCTACCATTACACCGACAAAGTCACACCCCACCCGGTGACGCAGGGAGTCAAGGGTGTCTGGTACCCGGTTTATCAGGAAGACCCTTGTTGGCGGGTTACAGCCACCCGGTCAGTCGCGCCAGTTCACGGCAATAGTCCAGTAGTCCGGGCCAGGTCACTTCCGGCGGAATGCCGTGATCGCAGGAGGGAATGTATCCCCCCGCCTTCACCACGGGTTTGATCCGCTTCATTTCCCGTTTCAACGCGGCGCCGCCCTGTACAATGGCCCGTTTGTCGATCCCGCCCAGGTAACCCATTTGCATGCCGAACCGCTTCCGATACGCGGCCAGATCGTTGCCGGCCGCCACTTCCACCGGGCCATTGGAATTAATCCCCGCCTCAATCCAGAGCGGAATCAACTCCGCGATATAGCCGTCCGAATCCACGTAGATCATCGGGCATCCCGATTGCTTCAAAATATCGCACCACCGCTTCCATGTCGGCAACAGGAATTCCCGGATCATGGCCGGTGAAATCATGGACCGGCCCTTGTAAGCCATGTCTTCCGAGATCTGGACCCAATCGACCGTCACTTGAGCCACCGTCTTTTCCAGCACGGCCGAACAGAAAGTCTCGTAAAAACCGATCATCTCCTTGACCAAGGCGGGCTGCTCGATCAATGCAATGCAGAAATTTTCCAGCCCCATCCAGTCGCGCATCTGCCAGAACACGCCCGACAACCCGATACCGACAACGCCGGTTCGGCGGTCCATCGCCATTTTCCGGCATCGTTCCTTGAAATCGGCCGGAAACCGGCCGGGATCGTCGACGTTATAACGCGTTTTCATCCGCTCCCATTCGTCCCGCGTTTCCACCGGATGTTTCACATACTTGACGCCGATATAATCGGGGAACTGTTTGTTCCGCGCGACATAATCCTCATGCTCCGCTGAAATTTCGCACAGGATACCGATGCTGTCCTGAACCAGTATATTATGACCGCGGCGTTCGATGATTTTGACTTCAAACCCGGGAACCATCCCGAATTTCACCTCGGGCTGGACCTCCTGGGCATTCGGTTCATACTCAATCCCGAGTTCTCTTTTCATCGTCTCGTACCAGTCCGCGCCCGGGGGCAATCCCTGCCGATGCCAGTTGTCGACAGCCGCGCGGCTCGCGCCACCGGGATAAAAAAGAACCTTGTCCGGGTTTGGGCCCCTGACTGTGGCGATCCATCGTTCGCGTTGATTCATCCTGTTTTCCTTTCATTAACCCCACCGGTCCGATCCGATGAGGCCGTGCCGACAATCATCGCCGCCGGCGCAGATCGGCGGCGTGATCGCGGATTGCGGCCTCGCCAATTCCCGCCGCCGCGTAGAGCGCGAAAATATTCGCCAACGGCGTTTCCGGCGGGATGGTGTGGGAGGCCGCCAGGATGTACCCGCCGCCATCCGCCGTCATACCTTCCAGCAGGTGCTCGGTGGCGCGGCGCACGTCTTCGGCGGAGCCGCGGGGCAACAATTCCTGCGTATCCACCCCGCCCATGAATGCCAGGCGCTTCCCAAATTCGCGCTTAAGCTCCCGGGGGTCCATGCCCGGGCAATTACATTGGATTGGATTCAGGACATCCAGCCCGATCTCGATGAGGTCCGGGATGATCGGCCGGATCGCCCCGCAGGAGTGATAGGCCACGAACAGGCCGCGCACTTTACCCACCTGAAAAATCCTGGCCAGCGGCCCGCGGATCAATTCCCGCCAGCAGACCGGGCTCATGATCAGGCTCTGTTGACTGCCGACATCGTCTCCGGTCCAAAGCCAGTCCGGATGGAACCGGTTGCAGGCGGCGGCTGCCAGGGCCTCCGCGAACGCCCCGGCGCGGGTCAACAACGCGCGCCCGGCGTCCGAGGGATCCGCCAGGTCCAGGATGGCGTTCTCCATGCCGCGGAGCCGGCAAATCATCTCGAACAAGCAGGGCGACACATCACAGCCGATGAATGCAGTTTCGGCGAATCGACGGAGCGGCTCCATCGGGCCAAGCAGGGAGGGAATGCGCGCCGCTGGAAATTGATAGCGCAGGATTTCACGTTCGCCGGCGTGTTCCAGGGGCGAGCGCTTGATTTGATTGAACGGCCCTTCCTTGACCCACTCGACCCCCCAGGCGTCGCTATGCGTCTCGCCGTCATGTTCATGGGTGACCCCTTCCATGGCCTGGTTATTGCCCACCCAGGCCTGGCGAATGTCATTGCCCATGACTTCCGCCACGCTGCCCGCAGGAATCTCCAACTCGCGGGCCAGCCGCGCCGCTGTGTCCGGATGGAACCACATGAAAATGGGTGGCCGGTCTGTCGGCTGCCGGCGCAATGCGGCATAAACTCGTTGCCTGGAATTCACAGATTGGGCGCCCCTATAATCTCCTGATATTTACTCATATATTATGCCTGCAAGCAGGCGCGCTCAATGAATTTATGATTCCAGAGCGCCGTCAAATGTTCTTATGCTTCAGGCCAATTGGGTTTGTATTTCATGAGTGCTATTTTCCTTTCCACAACTCATCAATAGTTCGCAGGGTCTCTTCGACCAGCACCTGTCCGCCTTCCGGTCCGACTTCATTATCATAGACACCGCCGCCGTAGCCCTTGCCGGCCACCGCCCGCTCAGTCGGCAGGTATGAGCCGCTGCCGGCAAGCTGGACTAAAAAAGTCTGCGCCGCCGGACTGCGCGCCTTTATGCGAACGCCATAATCCAAAAACAGTTCAAACCGATTGGTCGCGAATGCCGCCTCACCCAGCCGTAAAACGTGCAACTCCATCCTGTCTTTAGGATATTTTATTTGAAGTTTATAGCGTTCCAGAGCGTTTTTGCACCGCCCGATGCTGCTGTGCATTTGATTTTTCGTCAGAGCGGCAGATTCTTCGGCCTCAAGTTTCGCCAAATCATTCCTGACCGCGTCCGCTTCGGCATCGGTAATGAGCCGTCGTGGCAGGTTAATATCTTTCACAATATGTTTTAATGAAAGCGTGGTCTGGATGGCTTTGCCGGCCAGTGGCAGGACGTCGTCCACGGCGTTTGCCACCCGTCGGCCAATCTCCTGCCGCATATCAAGCCCGCGCAAAGCCAGCATCCGCTGTTCGGCTTTTTTATACCACATGCGATGGGGCGACTGGTCACCAGCCGATGAACACTGTGCCAATACCTGAACTTTCTCCCCGTGCCTTTTTCGGATTTCAGTTCTTATCTCGTGCCAGAAATCGGCGGACACATAAACATCCCCTTCTGTTTCCTGCGAGGGACAGGCCAGGTTGACGATTATGCCGGTCATTTGCCGGCTTTTGTTCCAGGTGAACATTAAATCAACATAATGATCCTCGTAGCCCTCTATGTGGCTGAACTTCGGATCATTCGTGTTGCCGTACATCTTGGTGTAACCATCGGTGAATTTGCCGGTTGTCTGGGCATTCGTTCTGGCGCCAATGTCATCAAAATAGGTTGCGCGCCGGTTATGGCCTACAACCGCCGTACCCAGCCCGAAACTTGTGCCGCCGGTCTCCCGATTTTTCCAGGCCTCCGCCACTGCTTCCGCCACCCGTTCCACGAACAGTTCCGCGTATTCCTCCGGTGTCATAACCCCGTCCGGCACCGGCGGATAAAAAATATTATTAATAATTTGGGGTGCGGTGTGCGTGTGGGTGCCGTTCAGGATGATTTTATTTAAATCAATTTCAGGGGCCTTGGCCCGCACTGCGGCGCGGCAGCGGTCATAAATCACGGAAGGCACATAAGGTGCATCGCATGAGACAAAAATCACCAAATCATCTGCGCTGGACCGGCCATCGCCGGTGGACAAAGCCAGCGCGGTTACCGTGACCGGGTCTTTCACGCCCTTAGAAATCCGCATATGGAATTGCCCCTGCAGATTTACCGGCCGGTCGGGGGTTACGTCCCGGCCCGCCCATCCGATTCGCAGATTGCCGTTATCAGATTCAGTCATCTTGTTATTCCCTTTTTTTATTCTTATCCGGTTCCTTCCAAGATCCGTGATATTTAAAATCAGAAATTATCCCAATTCCCGGATCAGGCCCTGTAAATAATTTGCCGCCCGACGCGTTGCTTCATCCGGCGCATATTTATTACCTTCGTATTCAATATTGATATAGCCCGAATAGCCGGCCTGCTTCATGGCCTGCAGGCAGGCGCGATGCGGCACTATGCCCTCGCCGATCAGCGTCGGCTCGTAACGCCGGCCATCCAATCCTTCCATGCCTTTGCCCGGTTCGGCAAAAGCCCAATCCTTAAAATGCGCGTGAACAACATGTTCCGCACAGCGCTTGAAGGAAACGGCGGGGTCTTCACCGCCAAGCAAAACATTGCCATTGTCATAAGTCAGTTTAAGTCCCGGAACTTCTCGGATGGCTTCGAGAACATCGGATGAAACAACAAACGGGCTGTCAGCTCCGGGAAAGTTCTCTATCGACATGGCAATCCCTGCCTGGCGGGCAAATGCCGCGCTTTCCTGTAATCCGCAGATGAAATGGCGGCGGGAAACATCCCGCGGAATTCCCTGCTCCCCACCCGTAACGGCCATGATCAGGGGCGCGCCGATTTCAACGGCAATATCCACGCCGGCCTTGACAGAGTCCACACCGGCCGTCCGTTCGGTCGCGGTCGGAAAGTTCAACGCGACTCCAAAGGTATAACAGACGGGCGCTATCCCATAATCGGCCAGCACGCGCTTTATTTCAGCCGGCGGCAGGCCGCTGGTGGTTACAATATCCGCCCCGTCAATATTCAGATCTTTCGCCACCCGGCACATGCCTTCAAGGTTGAAACGCCCGTTTATTTCCCATCCCTGGCGGGAAAAAGTGTATGACATTACGGCAAGTTTCATTTTACCCTCATAATATTTTTTTGAGATAATCCATGCTTATTTTTGTGCTTTCAAGCGGGGTAAGCGCAGTGCTGTCCTGTTCATAGCTTATCCAGCCGACTTTGGAACCGCGGATAACCCGCAATACCGCCGGAAAATCCACCACGCCATTGCCGAGTTCGGTGATGGTTTTGTCCGCCTTGACGTCCTTGAAATGGACGAGCGGAATACGGTTAAGATGTTTTTTAATATATCCGGCCGGGTCGGCGCCGCCGCACTTGATCCAGGCCGTATCGGCTTCAAAAGCCATTCCCGGCACGGCGGCAAGAATTTTATCCATAATATATTCGCCGTCGATTTTCGCAAACTCGTGGGCATGGGCATGATAGCAGATCGTCATGCCTTTCGAGCCGGCAACCGCGCAGGCTTTTTTGAATTTGGCGACGCATCCGGCAAAATCATCTTTAAATGCCGGCAAACCTAAGCCGCTGGTAAGATACTTGCAACCCAATGCACGGGCATATTCATATACCTTGCCGTCGGGATGGCAGAGATTGTCAAAGCCTTCGTAAATACCGCACACTTCCATCTTCAGCTTTTTCATCAGCTTTGCCAGGGCATCGGGTTCCAGGCCGCCGTAAAAAAACGCCAACTCAACGCCATGGACCCCCATTTCCGCCAGCTTTTGCAGTGTGCCTTCAAAATCCAGTTGCAAAGGTTCGCGGACGGTATATAACTGAATCCCAACTTTAATATCACGCATGCCGGTTATCCTTTCATGTTTTGTAACTGCTCACCATGGATTACCCAGACAGCACGGATATGACAAGATTTTTTCCGCCCCGGCGGATCCGCGGATGAACACGGATACCGGCAGGGAGCAAGGAGACCCTCATTGTTTTTAAAAATCATTTTTATTTATCCGTGTTCATCAGTGTCCATCTGTGGTTGATTTTCTTTTGGTTGCGGCTTTGACGCGTTAAGTAATCAGTGGCGAGAAGTTGCCATCTTTTTGATCAATTTTATGGCGGCATCAGCCAGCATATCGCCCGTCTTCGGGGCCATGCGGCTTGGCGGCCCCAGCGTGGTTTCGTAACCGCCGCGAGTAAAGGCATCTTTTGTTGGAACATAACCGATCATGCCATTCGCTCCGCCCACTACAAACGAATGTTTCGGGAAAGTATCCGTTTTAATGCGCAGTTGATGCTCAATAAAATATTCCGCCGGAATCCCGGCAAAATGCCAGTCACCGAGCCTGATGACCTGGACCTCGGCCGGTTGAGTGCCTTGCCTGGCTATC
>JAHIMN010000157.1 GCA_018896395.1 Verrucomicrobiota bacterium
CAACAGCGCAAGGAAAAAGAGCGGCGCGCCCTGATCGCCAGCATCAAATCGGGCGATCGCGTGGTGTTCGGCGGGGGGCTAATCGGAATAGTGGCCAATGTCAAGGACACCGTGTTGGTCGTCAAAGTGGCCGAAAATACGAAGCTCGACGTCCTGCGCGCCTCCGTCACGCGGGTTATTCAGAAGGATGAGGATCTGGGCGCCAACATTAAAGAATAACCTTAAACGTTGGGAACTGTTATAAAAAACAAGAAAACATCAAGAATGGCCACGTCAATAAAATTCCAAAATCCAAGTTTCAAATTCCAAGGAAATGCAATCAATTAAGACAAAGGCAAAAAAACGGAAAGAAAACCGGGATTTATTTTGTTTTTATTAGAATTTGACTATTCCTTGGAATTTGGATTTTGGAACTTGGAATTTATTGGGTTGCGGGCACAGCCCGCGTTAGGATAATTATGGATAAACACGCGCTTTGGAAATGGCTGATACTGATTGCGCTGACGGCTTGGTCGCTGGCGTTGGTGGTCCCGTTTCGACAAAAGGTGAAACTGGGGCTCGATCTCAAGGGCGGTACGAGTTTTACCGTGCAGATCAACGAAAGCGAAATCGAAAAACAGATTCGCGAGGAAAACAAGGACCTCACGGACATGCAGGTGCGCAGTCGGGTAGGCACCGCGGTCCAGCACGCCCAGGAGCAGGCGGTCGAAATCATTCGCAATCGCGTGGATGCCCTGGGTGTGGCGGAGCCGCTGATTTACCCGGAAAAGCACAACCGGGTCATCGTGCAGATTCCCGGCCTCAAGGATGCGGACCGCGACCGCGCCGCCAAACTGATCCAGAGCGCGGCATTCCTCGTGTTCAGCATTGTCCATGAGGATAACGACAAGCTCGTAAGCGCACTGTTTGAAAAGGGTCTGGCGCCGGAGGGTTTCCAGATTGGGCCGGCCACGAGCGGCCGCCGGCACGAGATCTATCGGCGCGACACGCAGAAAGTCCCCGACGAAGCCATGACCGCCGAGTTTCGCGCCAAGCTGGAACGGTTCCAGGCCCCGCCGGGCTACCGGTTCATGCTGGAAGAGCGCCAGGAGGAAGGCCAGAAGATTTATAGTCCGTACTTCGTCAAGCAGCGTTACGAACTACGGGGCGATACCCTCAAGAACGCGGGGATCGAATACGATCAACTGGGCCAGCCCTATGTGACCCTGAAGTTTGACTCCAAAGGCGCACGCCGGTTCGCGCGCGTTACGGCCGATTACGCCCCGGGCGGCGCCAAGAACCCGAACCCGGAAGGGCGCCGGTACCTGGCGATCATCATGGATGACAGACTCTATTCGGCGCCGTTCCTTAAAACCGCCATATACGGCGGCGAAGCGATCATCGAAGGTAATTTTTCGCTCAAGGACGCCCAGGACCTGTCAATCGTGCTGCGCGCCGGATCCCTGCCCGCGCCGGTGCAGATCATCGAGTCGCGGACCGTGGATCCCTCCCTGGGGCGCGACTCGATTGAAAGCGGTACCCGGGCCACGATTTACGCCTGCATCCTGGTGGTGGTGTTCATGGCCGTCTATTACATGATTAGCGGCCTGGTGGCCAACATCGCGCTTTTATTCAACATGCTTTTACTGCCCCTGGGCATGATGATCACGGCCGGGATCATGGGGCTCTTCACGGGCGCCACGGGCACGCATATCGGTTTGCCGGTCCTGACCCTGCCGGGCATTGCCGGCATTGCATTGACCATCGGCATGGCGGTGGATGCCAACGTCCTGATCTTTGAGCGCATCCGCGAAGAACAGCGGACAGGCAAGCGACTGGGTCCCGCGCTCGAGGCCGGCTATACCAAGGCCTTCATCACGATCCTGGATTCTAACCTGACAACCGTGATGGCCGCCGTGATCCTGTTCATGATGGGATCGGGAGCGGTGCGCGGGTTCGGCATAACGCTCACCGCCGGTATCATGGTCAGCATGTACACGGCCCTGATCGTAACGCGCATGATCTTCAACATCATCGTGGCGCGCACGTCCATGCCTCAGCTCAAGATGCTCTCGGTGATCAAGCCCACTAACATAAACTTTATCGCCTGGCGCAAGGTGGCCGTCGGCATTTCGGTGCTCCTCATTGTCCTGACCTGGGGCTACATGGTGGAGC
>JAHIMN010000158.1 GCA_018896395.1 Verrucomicrobiota bacterium
GGGGACATTGAAGACGGAGCCGTACACAGCGTACCGGATCACTGCGCCGACCGGCAGGGGGGAATCGTAAAGCGCGCATGCAACGACGTACAGGCAATGATTGGAGGCTTCCATGAAACAGGATAAGGTTTTCCGGTTGCGCGTTCCGAAACGAGAATTGTTGATTACCTGAGGAGTTCACATGCAGATTCGACAAGTCGTGGTGACAGGTCGGAACCAGGTTGAGCTGGAGACGGTGGAGATGGATGCTGCGCTCCAGCCCGATGAACTGCTGGTCCGTACGGAATGGACCTTCATTAGCACGGGAACCGAACTGGCAAACTATACTGGGAAGGAACCGTTCGCGTTCGTTCCCGGTTCCTGGTGCGCGTATCCCTGGAAATCTGGCTATGGTAACGTTGGCACGGTCGAGGCCGTCGGGTCGGCCGTCTCGCGGTTCCAGCCGGGCGACCGCGTATTTTCCACCGCACCCCATGCCTCCTGCGTCAAGGTACACCAGGCACACCTTGTCATGCTCGTACCGCCGGACCTGGATCCATGCACCGCCGCCGCCACACGCATGGCAGGGGTCGGGGTTTCTGCGCTGATCATGGCGGACCTGCGCCTGCACCCGTGGGTGGCGGTCTTCGGTCTCGGCCTGGTGGGCAACTTGGCGGCGCAGGCGTTCCGCATCATGGGTGGCCGCGTGATCGGCGTGGACCCGAACGCCAGCCGCCGCCGGCTGGCGGAGACCTGCGGCATCGCGCACACTGTCGGCGGCTCGCCGGAGGACGCGCAACAGGCGATCGCCGACCTCACGGGCACGGGCGGCATGGTGGACATCGCCGTCGAGGCTACGGGACTAACGCCGGTCGTGCTTCAGGCGATGGGCGCGACCGCCAACCTGGGCCAGGTCCTGCTCCTGGGCACGCCGCGCGGCCCCTGTCCCGGGGATTTGACCCCCGTGTTTCTGGACATCCACCTGCGTAACCTCACAGTCCGCGGAGCCTTGGAGTGGTGCCCGCCAACCTATCCGGTCGTCAGTTCCCAGGGTAAGCCAACGTTTCCGATCATGTCCTTGTACGAGAAGCAGATGATGATTTTCAACTGGGTTCAGAGTGGTCAGATGCGGATCGAACCGCTGATTAGCCATCGTCTGCCGCCGACAACGATCCGGCAGGCCTACGACGGCCTGTTGCGTGAGCCGGAAACGTACATAGGCGTGGCGCTGGACTGGCGCGCGCATGCCGGGCAGGATTGAAATACACCGCAAGGAGCAGCCCATGACTCAGCCGCGAACAACCGTCTATGTTTCATACGAGAACCACTTTGACCTGATCTGGCGCCGTGGGTGGGAGCGTCGCTACGAGTTCGAGGGCAAAATCTGGCGTAGTTACGCCGATATCGAAGAGGCTGTAATCTCCCGCTGGCTGCGGCTGGCACTAACGCAGGGTTGTGCCTTTACGCTGGAACAGTCGCTGTCGCTGCGCAAGTATCTGGAGAGGCATCCTGAACAAGTGTCTCTTTTCAGGACTCTGTCGCAGAAAGGCCGTTTTTTGTTGCACGGCGCAGGGGAGGCAATTATCGACGTCAACCTGTGCTCCGGGGAGACAGTGGCGCGGAACCTGGCTTCGGGGATTGGGTATGCCGAGCGCCTGCTGGGCGATCCCGTGCTTTGCGCCTACCACGGCGACGGTTTCGGATCCTGCGCACAACTCCCCCAGATTGTCCGCCGGTGTGGATTGAGGGGCATTATCGGGCTTTCCTATTGCAAGCCTGATGCGTCCTACTGGAGGGGGCTTGATGGCTCCACGGTGCTGACTGACTTCTCCGTTCGGGGCGGCGGCGGCTTTCATGACCACTGTTACTTCACCCCCTGTCCGACCTGCCGCGGCACGGCGGTGTTGGGCGAGGCCGCCTGCCCAGCGTGCGACGGGACGGGACTTGACTTGACGAACTGTCATTATCCACATTGGGATTGGCCGGCCCCCTCCGAATCGCCAATTGCGACCTTTGCCTTGACATCGGAGGAGATGCTGCCGGACGAGGACCTTCCCCGGCGTGTCAGCGAACAAAATGCGGCCCAAGACGATCAGCGCTATGTCTGGGGCACGATGCGTATGTATTTTGATCACTTTGCCCGGTCGTTAGCGGCCGTGGACAACCCGCCGGCCGATCAGGTCAGCTCGCGGGTGGAAAACAACCCGACCCAGACCGGTTGTTACGTGTCGCGGATCAAGATCAAACAGCGCGCCCGGGCTGCCGAGGCCCGATTTTACGCGGCGGAAGTTTTGATGTCGCTGGCGCAGATATTGGACAATAAGCCCCCCGCCTATAACGCCTTGCAGGCCGCGTGGTTGCGCCTGCCGCTCTTGTTTTTCCACGATGCCGTAACAGGCAGTCACAACGACCCCGCCTACTGGGAGTTGCTTGATATGGCCAGCGAAGTTGAGCGGACGGCGGATGCCGTGACGATCGAATCGATGCAACGGCGGAATCCGAATGTCCGTTCCATCGTCCCGTTGACCGGAACTTCTACGGTGACCGTATTTAACAGCCTGTCGTTCCAACGCACGGAATGGGTGTCGTTACCCTTGGCGCCTTCAGGCATGGCTGGTTGCCGTGTGACAGATGCGGCGGGCAACGAGGCGCCGGTCTATGCCGATGGCGCCTACGATGAACCCCCCTTGCCGTATCCCAATCCGAGGCAACCCATCATGCCCGTCGGTCCCGGCTGCGCCGAGCAGCGAACTCCCGCCATCGTTTTCCTTGCCCGGGACATTCCCTCCATGTCCTCGGCAACCTTCACAATCGCGCCCGGCGCGCCACTTACTTCTCAACCGTTGGATGCCATTGAGAACGAGCACTACGCCGTTTACTGGGATGACCGGGGCGTGAAATCGATCTTCGACAAGGTTCTTAGCCAAGAGCTTGTCGGTGGAAACGGCTTGCATGCCGGCGAACTGATCCTGGAGCGCGACCATGGCGATCCGTGGGGTACCCGAAGTCTCGACCGGCCCCGCGTTCCACTGGGGCAGGACACACGCTTTCTGGGCGCGCGGCAGTATGGTCAAGTACAAGAAGTGCGGTTTGGCGGCTCCCTTAATAATAACCTCTTTGGCTGCGAAAAGATACCCGAAATCCGCGGGCTTTACTGGTACGAAACCGTTCGAGCATATGAAGGTTTGTCGCGGGTTGAGTTTGATATCGAAATTTTCTGGCAAACGGAAAACCAGCGAATCCGTGTGGCGT
This sequence comes from Verrucomicrobiota bacterium, assembly GCA_018896395.1. GTDB lineage: Bacteria > Verrucomicrobiota > Kiritimatiellia > JAAZAB01 > JAAZAB01 > VSJD01. Next base: position 3,232 of record JAHIMN010000158.1, read on the forward strand.
TTCCAACCCGGGCCGCATCCGACACGGGAATCTATTCCACTCCGTACGGATTGGTGAAGCGGAACC
>JAHIMN010000016.1 GCA_018896395.1 Verrucomicrobiota bacterium
CATGGGTCCGCCTATAACATTCTCTTTGAAGAATTGGAAGAAGGCTGTGAAATCATTCATGGGCGCGGCGGCCATTTCCCGGCCTGGCTGCCTTCGCTGGATGATACCTTTGACGCTCTTGTTTTGGTCGGCATGCACGCCATGGGCGGCGACTTGAATGGCGTCTGCCCGCATTCCAAATGGGAGGTCAATGGCGGGAAAATTTATATGAGCGAGGCCTCCATGGCCATGGCCCTGGCAGGGGACCTGGGCGTGCCCACCGTTTTTGTGAGTGGCGATCAGGTCATTACCGCGGAAGTGCATACCAAAAACCCGGCGATTCAGACGGCCGTGGTCAAACACGCGTATGGGCCTTTTGTCTGCCGGTCCGTGCTCCCGAAAAAGGCGCAGGCGTTGATCGAAGCCGGCGTAAAAACCGGGCTTAAACGGCGCCGGGCCATCCCCGCGTATCGGGTAAAGGGACCGTTGACGCTGAATCTGCTCGATAGTCCGAACCGGCATATCCCGCCGCTCAAGCCGGTCCTGAAAAAACCGGTCAGGGGCCAAACGATCACCGAAGTGTTTGAAAAGGCGGTGAATGCGTTTCCGTGGAATGCCTTCGGCCGGAAAATCATGGATTATTACACGTTTCCGAGTAATCTTTCCGGCCAGAAACCCAACGTGTAATCGAGAAAGGAACAAGGCATGAAAAAGCATCGAATGGCCATTATCGGGTGCGGCGCCATGTCGCAGGGTACGCATTTCCCCAATGCGCAGAAAAACCCCCGGGTTGATCTGATCTGCGCCTGCGATATCAACCGGTCGGTCGCGGAACAGTGTTGCGCAAAATTCGGCGCCCAGCGGGCGGAAACTGACTGGCGCAAGGTGGTGGAAGCCAAAGATATTGACCTGATTGTGCTGGGCACACAGCACAATATCCGCGGGGAAGTCATTATTCCGGCGTTGCGTCACGGCAAGCCGGTTTATACGGAGAAACCGCTGGCGCCATCCCGCAAGGAAATGTTCGATATTGTGTATGCCAGCCGGGAGACAAAAGCGCCGGTTTGCGTAGGACATAACCGGCGCTCCAGTCCGGCCATCCTGGAGTTCACGCGCCTGCTGGATAAGGCCTGGCAGACCCAGACCGCGACACCTCCGGCGGTGGATCGGTCGGCGGAGCGCAAACATATTGCGGAAGAGAAGCAGATGCAGTTGCTGATCCGGGTGAACGACGATATCCGCAGTTGGAAGGGCTGGATCTTCCGGGATGAAGAAGGCGTTTTCTTTGCAGAGATGGTGCATTTTATTGACCTGGCGCTGTTGTTCAACCGCAGCCGGCCGGTGCGGGGATTTGCCGAGGGCTCCGCGCGCGGCAACTTTACCATGATCCTGCGGTTTGCGGATGGATCCATCACGACCCTGTTTCATACCATGGTCGGTAATTTCGACTATCCCAAGGAGCTGTTCGAGGCGACCGTGCACAATGTCACGATTGCCATGGATCAGCATATCGAAATCCGGCAGTCAGGGCTGAAAGACGAATCCCAGTTGAAAACGTTTCCTTTTTCCGAGGGATGCGACTGGTCCAAAGAGCAGGGCATGACCGGTTATTTCCATGAGATGACCAGGGAACGCCAACGCGCGGAGCAGGCCGGCGAGACCCCGCGTTGGCTTAATGTCAACAAGGGACATTATGCGCACATGGATCGGTTCCTCGATCATCTGGAGGGGCATGGTCCCAATCCCAACGATGTGGCGAGCGCGGTGCCGGTTAATCTCATTGCCCTGAAACTTCTGGAATCGGTGCGGCTGGGTTTGCCCGTTGCCATCGGTCCGGAAGATTGGCAAATTCCGGAATGATTCAAATCCGGGTAACACGTCGCATCGTGTCATTCCGAGGGGCACAGCCCCGAGGAATCTCTGTTTGGAATGTTAGCTCAACATGAGATCCCTCGCTTCGCTCGGGATGACAACTGTCGGCGCTGATAAAGGTCCGCCCGAAGGGCGTTAAGTTCTTTCAACCCATTCGACATTATCGCCATGGATATTCGGTTGAAGTTGCCGCCCGGTTTTTGCTATGGTTCTATCGATGAACGCCCAAAAATCAACAGTTGCCATTTTACGGACAACACCGGCCACGGTCCTGCATGATTATCACCGCCTGCTTAACCTGGCCGGGTACCAGGATGTTTTGGCGAAGGACCGTGAAACGGCGCTCAAGATCAACATCAGCTGGCATTTCTTCTTTCCGGGCAGTTCCACAACACCATGGCAACTGGACGGGGTCATTCGTGCACTCAAGCAGGATGGTTATGATCCCGCAAAAATTCACGCCTGCCATAATCGCACGGTGGTCATTGATGCCCGACTGGGCGAGCGGGAAAACAAGCAGGTCAATGTTACCGATGCGCACGGACTCGAGAACGTCCATCTCTATGAAGACCGGGAATGGATTCACGTTCGG
>JAHIMN010000017.1 GCA_018896395.1 Verrucomicrobiota bacterium
GTCTGATCGTCCCTCTGTTATCCATGCCCACGCCTTTAGCGTGGCAAGCCTTCGTACTCGCCCCGTTCCAGGCAGGGTAATCAGTGGTGAGTAGTTACAATTTTCCTAAAAATACTAAGCTATGTTTAATGCATTACAGCCGAATGTGGGCATCGCTTTCCGGTTCCTCATCGCCAGATTGACAGTGATCAGACAGTCACATTCCGACTTAGCCGCCAATACCATATAATTGCTCGAACAATAAGAAGCCTGGGCTTCATCCTTGGGCGCCACTTTGACGAAATAAGCCGGTACCGCCGAATGATTGCAAATCCGGACATGAAAATCATCTCCCTTACATCCTTTTGGAATCAATGTCAAGCGGGCTTTTGGCAGAGCAAACAGCGCGGCCAAAGGCGCGTTCTCCACGGTGGAAAACAGATAGAGGTTTTCCGAAGAAAGCGGTTGCTTCCCGGAATCGCTTAAACGCAGCGCCACAAGAAACAGGTTGTATTTTAATACAGCAACCGGCCAGTGAATTGCTTGAACAGGAAAGGTTGCGGCAGGCTTCAACGTCATCTCGATTGTCCGTTCCTGAAGCACATTGCCGCATATATCCCGTATTTGATATTCGGCCAAAACAGGCCGGGACCGATCCAGGGAATTGTGTCCGAATATATCCGCGCGAAAGGGTTCGTTTGCTTTCCATGCCAGCCTGTCATAACGCAATGAAAGATGACATGGCTCATAAGCTTTCTTAACATAATAAAAAGCCATTTTTGGTTTTCCGTTATACTCAACCGTATTTGAGCATGAAGCATTAGGCCAGGGCTCATTCAATTGCCAGGGAATAACGCCGCTGCATAAAAATTTGCGTCGGCGGTGGGCTTCAATGGCATATCTTAATCCTTCTGCCTGAAGATACTGGCTGGCAAAAACAAAATGATTGATATCTTTTATATCGCCAAAGACCTCAAACGTGTTTTTTATCAAATCCGACTGCACCCACATATTGCCGTGATGACGATTTATCGGATTTCTTTCATCAACCGGCCATAAACCGGCCCCATCGGCAATCGCTTTCAGGGTCGCCACGCTGGAATACCCGCTGGCCCCGAATTCACTATGAAATTGAGCATCACATTGATTATAATAATCATAATGCATAGGAACCCAGAAGTGCCAGGGACCATGCACGTCATGATGAACACCCCGGTTCAAATTCCTTTTTGAAATAAAAAACATCGAACCACTTGGCGATGTCGGCAAAAAATGACGTTTCGCATCATAGCGTTTAACCAGATTGGCCAGCATCCGTATAACCGGATGGCGCCCGGATAACGGCAAACGCTTCCGGCCCTTATAATAGGCCAATTCATTGCCGCCACACCATAGGATTAGAGCAGGATGATTGCGGCGTCTCCGGATTGCGGTCACGGCAACTTGTTTCAATTTCTCCAGGTAATCCCTTTTGACCGGAGGAATTGCATCCAACGCCGAACCGGATTGGGGGAATTCCTGCCAAATCATGATCCCATGTTCATCACATAACCGATAGAATAATTGTTTTTCAATTAAACCGCCTCCCCAAACCCGAACAAGATTAGCCCCGGATTCCTTCATCATCCTGATCAACCAGCGATATTTTTCAAGCGTCACGCTGCCATACATCAAATCGGCCGGCACCCAATTCCAGCCTTTTAAAAACACCTTTTTGCCGTTGATGACACAGGTATAGGCAAGCGCATCCTTTTTGGCCGATTCATTTCGAATAAAACAGACTTTCCTAAAACCAAAAGTTGTATCCCGCTCATCGGATATGCCGGTTTTATCTTCGACGGCAACATGCAGACGATAATGATTTTGTGCTCCATATCCATTCGGCCACCACAAACGGGGATTCATCATCTGCAATCCGAAATGAAAATAATTTTTTCCTGCTTGCAAACGATGATGCACGCGTGTTTTTTTAATCTCGCGACCGCGATCTTGTATCGTCAGGCTGAAAATAACCGAACGTGGCCGATCAGATATGGCCGCAATCTCCACGTCGACAACACCCTTTTCCCCGGCCACCTCAGGTTGAACATGGACGTCAAGCAAACGAACCCCTCTGGTTCCTCGAAGGAACACATCGTCCCAAATTCCCGAGGGAACCAGAGAAGTGGAAAAATCCCATCCATAGGAAAAGCGCGGTTTAAACACGTTGACTTTCGTGCTGCGTCCATTTCCGTTTTCATTTTGAGGAACACGGTCAAATTGCACCACTAAATGATTATCCGCCTTTCGGTTGACAACGTCGGTAATATCAAACTCCACAGGCAGAAACGTCCCTTCAAAATTCCCAAGACAGCGATCATTCAAAAACACCTTGCCGCTGTAATCCAACCCTTCAAAACGCAAGACAATTTCTGAATATGAGATCAAAGCAGAAGGAATTCTGAACTTTCGTCGATATATCCAATCGCGCAACATCACCCATTCGCAGGAGAGATCATGCAGGCCTTTATAGGGATCATTAATCATCCCGGCCTTGACCAGATCATGCTGAACACATCCCGGCACAGTCGCTGAAATCCATGGTGTTTCTCCATTCCGATCTAAAAACCCGAGGTTTTTCCAACCCCGCAAGGCGTAATCAAAAGCGTGCGGAAAAAATGCTTTTATCTGCCAGTGGGAACCATTTAAACTGTATTGCATACCTACCTTGGGCGATTTTTGTTGAATTATCTTTTCATTACGCGGCCAATCTGTTCGGCAATGGCCGGCGCGGTCAGACCAAATCGTTCGGCCAGGGCATCGAACGAACCCTGCGGGATGAACTGGTCGGGCCAGCCGAACCGCAGGCACGCGCCCCGGTAGCCAACTTCGGCCAGCACCTCGTTGACCCGCGAGCCGAATCCGCCTGTAACGACCCCGTTTTCAAAAGTCGCGATACAACGCGCTGTGGTTGCGTGGCGGCTTAGCAGGTCCCGGTCCAGGGGAACGATGAAGCGCGGATTAACGATTCCCGCCTGCAGGCCCTGGGCCGCCAGCCGTTGGGCCACTTGTTTGGCCAGCGGAATCATATCGCCCAAGGCCCAGATCTGGATTTCCCGACCTTCTTGGAGCACCTCCGCACGTCCCATCGGGATTTCATCGTATGTTGCCGGCAGGGCTGTGCCGCTCCCACCGCCGCGTGGATAGCGGATCATGACCGGTCGTTGCCAGCGCACGGCGGAGGATAACATGTTGGCCAGCTCGGCCTCGTCTTTGGGTTGCAATAGGACCAGGTTCGGCGCCGACCGGAACAGCGCGATGTCAAACACGCCATGGTGCGTGGGACCGTCGTCCCCGACCAACCCGGCGCGGTCGAGACAAAAGATAACCGGCAACTGTTGGAAGCACACGTCATGAATCACGTAGTCCACGATACGCTGGGCAAACGTGGAATAAACGGCTACGACCGGCCGCAATCCTTCCGCGGCCAGCCCGGCGGCGAACAGGACCGCGTGTTCCTCGCAAATGCCGACATCAAAGAATCGGTCGGGATATCGCCGGGCGAACGAGGTCAGGCCCGTGCCGGCCGACATGGCGGCCGTGATGGCCACCAGCTTGTCATTAGTTTCGGCCAGGCGCTCAAGGGTCTGGCCGAATACATCCGCATATTTCAGGGTGTTACCAAGCTTTAGCGCTGTGCCCGTGGCGGCTTCGAATGCGCCCGTGCCGTGCCACGCTTCCGGCTCTGCCTCCGCAAACGGATAGCCCCTGCCCTTCTGTGTGGAAACATGAAGCAGGATGGGCTCATCCGAGCGCCGGGCGGTCTCGAGGGCCGCAATCAGCGTGCGGATATTATGCCCGTCAATCGGGCCGATATACCGGAGCCCGAACTCCTCGAATAACACATTGCGCAAAAAGAGGCTTTTGACTGCTTCCTCCAGGCGGTAGTAAATGTGCCTGAGCCAGGTGAGCCGCAATCGGTCTTTGGCAAACCGTTCCACCGAACTTTTCCAGCGGTTATACCGGGGATGGGCCAGCAATTCGCCCAACGTGCGCGCGACGGATCCCACGTTGGCGGAAATGGACATCTCGTTGTCGTTCAGCACAACAATCAGGCGGCGCGTGTTAAAAACCAGGTTGTTGAGCGCCTCGAACGAACTGCCGCACCCCAGGGCGCCGTCGCCAACAATGGCCACCACATGCTCTGCGCCCCCGCGGCGGTCGCGCGCCACCGCCATGCCCAGCGCGGCCGAGAGGGCCGTGCCGGCGTGTCCGGCGCCGAAAGCGTCGTAAGGGCTTTCCGATTTCAGCGCAAACCCGGATAGGCCGTTTAAGGAGCGAAGCGTATGAAACCGATCCTTGCGGCCGGTGAGGATTTTATAGGTGTAGGTCTGATGGCTGACGTCCCACACCAGCTTGTCCTTTGGCGGGTCGAAGACCTTGAGCAGGGCCATGGTCAACTCCACGACACCCAGGTTGGCCGCCAGGTGCCCGCCCGTGCGGCTGACCGTTTGAATGATCAGCGCGCGGATTTCCTCGGCAAGCGGGTTCAGCTCATCGGGGGCAAGGGAGCGCAGATCGGCGGGGCTATTGACTTTGTCGAGAATATGGGTCATGAAATCATTAAGGTAGCCGTTCACGGCTTGAAATTGGAAACTGGAAATTAGAAATTGGGACGAGAAATGAAAAGTAAACGCTTACCCACTATTCAAACCTACTTCTCCTCTGCGGCATCCGGCGCCTCCTTGCCTGCGTCCTCCTCGGGTTCTGGCGGCGTCTCGAACGGCGCCAGGGTGGTCTGGTCGCCCTGTTTGACCAGCAATTCAATCTTGCGCTCCACCTCGTTAAGCTTGGCCGAACAAATCCCGACCAGGCCCATGCCCTCCTCAAAATGTTTCATCATTTTTTCGAGACTGAGCTCGCCGCTTTCCATCTCGCGTACGATCGTTTCCAGCCGCTCCAGCGATTTTTCAAAGCCGGGCTGTTTATTACTGTTCTTAGCTGTCGCCATGGTTAAGAACCTCCGATTCAAATGTGCCTCTCGCCACCCGGGTTGTGATCCGGTCACCCGGCTGGGCCTGGTTTGCCGCCTTGATTACGCGGCCATCCGGCCTGAACGTAATACTATACCCGCGTTCCAAAACCGCAAGCGGGTTTATCCCCTTTAACTGGGTCTCCAGCCGCGCCAAGGCCATGGCCTGGATGTGACTCCAGGCCTGCATGGGCCGGGTGAGCCGCCCATTGAGTTCGTCCACCCGCTGTTGTTCCTGGCGCAAGCTGTTTTCAGCCTGGCGTTGAATGTGTGCGCGCAGGCGTTCAATCCGTTCCAGGATGCGCCGTACCAGGTGGCGCGGCTCACGGAACACGTAACTGCGACCGGCGGCCAGGAACCGATGCCTCAAATCCGTCATCTGCTGGCAGAGCCCGCGGCCCAGGCGGCGTGAACATTCTGTGAGTCGAGCCTCGAAATCCGCCTTGCGGCCGATGACCATTTCCGCCGCCGCCGATGGGGTCGGCGCGCGCAGGTCGGCGACAAAATCGCTGATCGTAAAATCAATTTCATGGCCGACGGCCGAAATAACCGGGATGGCCGAACGCGCGATGGCGCGGGCCACAACTTCCTCGTTGAAGCACCACAGGTCCTCCAGGCTGCCGCCGCCGCGACCGACGATCAGGATATCCATATCACCCCGGCGGTTAAAGTCGTCCAGGGCCGCGGCGATTTCCCCGGCGGCGCCCGGCCCCTGGACGCGCACGCTCGCCACAACGACATGCAGGTTATAAAACCGGCGCGTCAGGATGTTCAGGATATCACGGATAGCCGCACCGGTGGCCGAAGTCACGATCCCGATGTGCCGGGGCAGGAGTGGCAGGGGCTTTTTCCGCTCCGGGTCGAAAAGACCTTCCGCTTCCAGCTTGCGCTTGAGCGCTTCGAAGGCCGCCTGCAATGCCCCCTGGCCGGCCGCTTCCAAGGCCCGGACGATCATCTGGTACTGGCCGCTTTTCTCATAGACGCTGATAAGACCATTGGCCCGGAGGA
>JAHIMN010000159.1 GCA_018896395.1 Verrucomicrobiota bacterium
TGCCGACCGGCTGGTCGCCGAGGAACGCTTGGGCGATCCCGTAGTCCGGCCCCAGCGTGCCGCGCGCCGACAAATGGAACCGGTCTTTGATGTCCGCGGGTAACTTCACCTCAAGCCAGTCCCCGAATTTGCCACCTTCGTACAGAAGCTGGCTCCAGCCTGACCAGTCGAGGCGCGCGTCCTCCCTGGTTGCTTTCGTGTCAGGACTCGCGGCAAAGGGGAGGTTCTCCGCCTCCAATACCCCGCTCTGTTTTTGGCTTCGAACCAGTTGCACTGCATCCAGAACCAGCGCCGTCTTTTCCTTACTCGTCAGCGTCAAGGTCAGCTTTGCGCTTGGGGGAGTAAGCCGTATGCGAGCCAACTCCCACGCGGCGTTGGTCGCAAAAGGCTGGTCGGCTTTGCCGAGGGAATGGTTTCCAATCAGCGCTTTGACCGACGGCGAGGGATATCCCTTCACGCCATGCAGAACCACCTGGTAAACGTCCTCCGCCTCAACAGGCAACATCAACTCCGCCGAGCTTGCCGCCTCATGGGGGACAAGTTGCAGGGCTTTCCAACCGCGGAGTTCGACCGGCATGCTCTCGTCGCTGATCACCTCCGCCCGGGCAGGACCCGCCACGGCGAGGGTCTCCGCTTCAATTCCGATCAACTTCATGGGCAATGGCAACCTCGCCTCCACGGACGCGCTTTCAAAGAAATCGCTTGCGGGTTCTTTCTGGTACCAGTACGCCGTACAGGAATAGTCCTTGTTCGTGCCGTAGTTCTCTATCGTAATCTTGAACTGATCCCGGAACTGGATGCTGTCCATGACATGCCAACGATAAACGGAGGTCCGCCCCGGTATGTTGACGAGGGTGCACCCGTGCATGGGCCGCGTGAAAAGCCTGAACCCCCAAGCGTCGCCGAAGTAGTCCTCGGTTCCCGTCCCGAACCAAGAAGGAAACTTTTCGCCATCCACCCAGACCTTCTCATCGCCCTCTCCAAACCATCCCGGGTCCGGGTCCTGCACGTTCATCGCGACGCCGACATAACGCCCGCTGCCCTGGCACTCCAGGAAAGGCCAATCGAAAACGGTATTAGGGACGCTGCGGCGCCATTTCGCGTGGAAATAAGCGGTATTGTCCGGAAGTCTGGTTCGCGCGTAAACAATCTCATAGGCGAGATGCGCCTCTTGCCCGCCGTCATTGACGACCTCAATCCGGCCCTTCCGACGGAAGGGCATCGGCCAGTAACAATAGCCGCCCTCGTCGGTCATCCCCATGGGAAGCGATTTGTACTGGTTTGTATAGAAGCCTGTGCCGAAAAAATCGCCGATCGGCGCCTCGATGCCGGATTTGGCGTTCTTGTCCCAGTAAACGCGCAACAGAACCTTCCGCAACGAAAACCGTTCCTGGGATTCGAGCGTCATCTTCAGAGAAGTGATTATGGCCGGCCCTTTCAGCTCGGCGAGTGTCACCGTTTTGCCGGGCGGAAGAACAATATACTTCTTTATCGTTTTCGCCTTGCGAGGTGCGGGCTTGGGATCCACGCCGGCCCGGTTCCAAATGCTGATCGCGTCATTCAGCGCCTGAGTTTCTCCGCCGCTCAACGGCAACGTGAACGTCTTGATCTCCGTTCCAGCCGGAAAGGTTTGGTAGTCAATATGATAGTACTGGCTGTGAGCCTTGTCGGCCGTCACCTTGCAGCTTTTGGCGTAAGGCATGGGCAAGTAGCTGTTGCAGCCGGCTCCATCAGTTGAGGAGATTGGAGGCGAGAAAGGCGGGGCCGTTCCGGTCGTCATCCCCGCGAAACTGAGTTCAATCGGCGTGGCGGCGCCGTCGAAATAGAAACGGATAATGCCTTGGGGATTGGCCGACCATACCTGAACTATGCAACCCGGCCCTTCCATTTCCGCCATCACGGCTTCGCCGTTGGGATCGAGTCGGATATACTGGCCGCAGTCGTCGTTGGCTTGCCAGTTGACGAGATTCCCCTGCTCATCAATCTTCGAGGCGCGGTTGTAGCTGGAGAACTGCTTACAGGTCACCCCCTCCTCCAGATACGGGAGCCGGTCAAGATCGGTCAACTGCCGAAGGAAGTAAACCATGTCCTTCGGCTCGGCAGCCGTGGAAGCCCCCCCGCTCGCAAACCCGGTTATACACGCGAACACGCAACACGCGACACGCAACAGGCCCCTCTCTCTCATCGGCGCTCTCCCAACAGGTTGATTCCTGAATCCGTGACAGGATTTTCTGTCACCTTGGTTTTATTAGCCTTAGGCGAGTTTATCCGGTTGAGTTCGTTATCCGATGGTCCAGCGCCGGATCCCGCCAAACGCGGGACAAGTTTTTCACTGGACGCAAGAGGAGAAAAGGATGCTTTCAATAAGTCGGCCATCAATGCCCTCCACTGCGGAGTGCGGGTAAAGAGCGTCTTCCCCCGGGGGGCATCGCCGAGCACGGTGCCGGTAATGGCAATGACGCGTCCCTGGCCTACCGGCCAGGAGACCGCCACAGGGTGGTTCCCACAGATCAACAGCACCCGCGCTTCCGGTTTCACCGTGAAGTTCTCCGCCAGATATGCCAGCACGGCATCAGGCGCCAGCGGTTTACCGATATTTCCGGGGAAGGTAACGGTTTTCCCCTTCATCGCCTGCAGCGCACCAAATTGTTTCTCCGGCGCCGAGAAGGACACTGGCAGCAACTTATCCAGTACCGTGCCGGTAACATTACCACGGCTGTAGGCCCACAGGTCACCGCCATAGATCAGCGTGCCGCCGTGGTTGACGAAATCCTTCAGCATCTCCATGCCGGTATCGCCCAGTGCCGCAGCATCCACGTTGATCAAGGCGATAATGTCCAGCGCCATCAAATCCTCGTAGGAGACCGGGAAGACGTTCAGCGAGGCCGGCCAGGTGCCCGCGGGCTGGAAATACGAGGGCGTCACCTGGGCGTCCAGCGCGGAGAAGATGGAAGGCGGGAGATATTCATGACCATACGGCCCACGGCAGAAAAGTACCTGCGGTTTCGCATTCCGTACCTTTTCGATCTTATCTGGTTTCAGGAAGGTGAGATGCCGTTCGGGAGTCGGCAGCGCATAGAGCGGTGTGCCATCCACCTGCCAGTTTCTCCCGTATTGCGCACCGTACCAAGTCTCGAAGGTCTCCGTCACTTGTTCGCCAGCCCTCTCGCCAGTCACCCGAAAGCGAAGTGCCAGCGGCTCCGTGGGGTCGTGCGGAGCGGAGAAATCCAGGCTCTGCGGCTCCAGTCCGACCTGGGCCAGTTGCGCAGGAGGCAGCGCCA
>JAHIMN010000160.1 GCA_018896395.1 Verrucomicrobiota bacterium
CCTGGCCCTTGACATCGGCAAAATCTTCCTCATAGATCAAGTGCGTTTCAAACACCTTGGCCGCATCCACCCGGTAGGGCTGGGTGGCAAGCCGGCCCGCGATGATATCCGCCGCCTGACGCAGGTTCCGGACCGGATAGACATCAATGCCTTCCACAACCGCGGCTTCATCGGCATTATCGTAAGGCACCAGGATGGCCGGCCGTTTTTTCTCGCGCATGGCCATCGTAATGGGGAGCACGCCGCGTGCCCGGCGCACTTCGCCACTCAGGGCCAGTTCGCCCACCAGTGAGAATTGGTCGAGTGCCTCCATGGGGATATCGCCCATCGTGGCCAGCACGCCGAGCGCTATCGGCAGGTCGAAAATCGGGCCTTCCTTCTTGATATCCGCCGGGGCCAGGTTGATCGTCAGGCGATCTTTCGGCATCTCGAAGCCGGAATTGAGGATGGCGGTATTGACCCGATCCTTGCTTTCCTTGACCGCCGCATCGGGCAAACCCACGATGACCGTCTGCGGGTCCCCCCTACCCGTGTTGACTTCGATTTCCACAGCGTAGGCGTCAACACCGTAAACGGCGCCGGAATGGACTTTGGCAAGCATTAGTGTTTGTGATTCTTGAGCTTTGCGTTCAGATGTCGAATTTGTAAATGCTTTCTGACGGCTCGGCGAACGCTCCGTGCAATGACCAACGCCTGTTTCGCATCAGCACGAGTAAGGGGTTCTTCATCCCCCGGATAACGGGTTACGATGGCGTAACTGGTCAGCAATTCCTGCTCGGCAACGTTGATGGAAAACTTGACGCGATCCGGCAGAAGATGAATCAACCGGCCAATATCATGAACCTTTGGAAAATCAATAGACAGGAAGGATAAAAGTGCTTTGATGTATTTTTCAGCGCCCTGCTGAGAATGAAAACAGACCGTGTCATAAGGACAGTCGGCCCCCATACCAAGAGTATGTCTAGCATTTATAAAGTCGCTTTCCGCCTTTTGAATCCATTGGCTGACTATATTTAATATGTCATCATGGTTTCGCATACAAAACTTTCCCTTCCCGCATGGCCGGCCGGACAATGGTTCCAGCAAGGTGCTGTTGTCTTTCCGCCTCAGACGGTGTCACCACAACAATATCCTTCGACACAGGAATATCATGAATCTCGCAACGGATATTTACTTGAGTTTTTCGCCTTGATCCATTCACCGGCATGATAACCAGTAGATCCACGTCGCTGTCCGGCCCGGCGGTTCCCCGCGCGTGAGAGCCGAACAGTACGATCTTTTCCGGCTTGAAGCGCGTCGCAATGCGATGGACCATCTGGCGTATGGCAGTTTGTGCGGTCATGGCTGACTCCGAAATTAACCACAGGCAGAATACCAAGGCAGGATCAAAAATGCAAGGGAGGGGATGAACATCGGCCCTTCCTTCTTGATGTCCGCCGGAGCCATGTTGATTGTCAGCCGTTCCTTCGGCATCTCGAACCCGGCGTGCCTCGGCGTAGCTTCTGAGCAAAGCCGGGAATTGAGGATGGCGGTATTGACCCGGTCCTTGCTTTGACCCTGAGCAAAGTCGAAGGGCTCTCCTTCACCGCCGCATCGGGCAAGCCCACGATGACCGTCTGCGGGTCGCCCCGACCCGCCTGCCCACCATAGCCTTGGCGGCGGTGGGTGTTGACCCAACTTCGCTAAAGCTTCGATGGGCAAGCTTCAATCTCCACAGGGTACGCATCAACACCGTACACCGCGCCGGAATGAACTTTGGCAAGCATTCGTTAGACTTTCTATTTACCAGTCATGCGCTATCTCGGAATTTCTTTAGGGGAAACCATCCGCACTTTTCCATTATCCCAAAATGCCAAAGGCAGATTACGCTGACGGTGCTCTTCAATGACCTGCGCCACAGCCTCTTTCATGGCCTTGAGTGCTTGATCGCGAAAAGTCCGTTGCATTTTATTCATCGGTGCTGATTTCATGACTTCTGCTCCTGAAACAAACTGGCATACAATTTTTTATCATTAATTTTAATTTTACTGCCCCACTCTTCAAATATCAATCGCGGAATTCTGCCGGAATTGTCAAAGAAATGCAGCGAGTCGAAAACGGAGCGATACAACTGAAGCAGGTTAGGCAGGCTTTTCGAGAAGCGACGACGAATATCCGATTCCGGGATGTTATGCCCTCCCTGCCTGACACGGTCGGCAACGCGCTGAATGGCCATATTCACAGAAGGAAGCCACAGATAAAACAAGTGCATGGAATAAGACCTGTTCTTCAAGCGCTTAAACATTGGAAGGTAGGATCGTCCGGCCAGAGTTGTCTCGATGGCAAACGAGTGCTTTAAGGCGGTCATTTGGCTTATCTTTAAAAGCATTAGCCGACCCGCTTCCATCCGCGCGAGCTCAGGCGCAAACGGCGAAAGCCCGCCTGCAATTAAGTCCGGATTGATAAAATTATAGCAATGCGCATATTCCGGCAAGAACCGTTTCGCAAAGGTTGTTTTGCCTGCGCCATTAGGGCCGGCCACAACATATAGTATTGGCTTTTGATTCATATGCTCATTGCCCGAGGATTGCTCACTTCCTTATGCTTGATGTGTCTCGACGACGGAACATCAGCACCCGACCAGCCTGCCCACCATCTTGTCCGCCATAGCCTCTGGTGTAGGCGGAAACAAGCTTAAAAACTGGTCAAGCATAACAAGGCAAACAAGGGAAAGCAACTGGGGAGATTTAAGCAGTTCGGTTTTGGGCGATCTTTTTTATCAGCGCATGGCGGGCTTGAGCGGTTGGGGAATATGCGAAGAATATCAATTGTCAAGGGCTGGCTCCGATTCGGCCGGGAGGGGGTCGAACGCCCTCTCCCTGACATTTAATTCAATCACTTTGTTTGTTTCAGCAATCCAGGGGGAATGCATCCTGGGTAATGGGGAAGATGAGGAGCCGACCGAGCCGGGCAGACTCGTAAATCCCCATGATGATCTCCAGGCCACGGTACGCTTCGCCGACATCGATTCTGGTCGGCACTCCGGTTTGTAGCGCATGGATGATGTCCGCCAGGGCGCGCTTGACGTACAGCGCCGGATCCTCGCTATGGTGGAAATGCTCATTGGTCGCCGGACTGGCGATACCGGCTTCTCCGGCATATCGGGCGCGGAAAATACTCCCGGCACCGGGCGCGGGGGATAGCTGGAGTTCGGCAAAGCCGTCGCTGCCGTTGACCCGCAACACCGGCATTTTTTTGCAGCCGGCGCCGCCGGTTTCAACGGTCAGCCGGGTGCCGTCGTTGAAGTGTACCGTGCCCAGCACATGGGCTTCGACCTTGGTGCCCTGATAATTGCCGATCACACTCCGGTCAACCGCTCCTAAGACGCACTCCGCCAGCCGCTGCGGCCCCAGGCAAAACAGGGCGGCATCAACCAGGTGCGTCCCGAAATTCATCAGGCACCGGCCCGGCTGAAACATGCTGACTTCCAGTACGTCGCCGATCTTCCCGGACTGCGCCGCATCCCGCCACCATTCGAACGGTTTGCCGTAGCGCCGCTGATGGTTGACAAACAGCCGGGCGCCTGACTTTTCCGCCACGGCCATCAGCTTTTTCGCCACCCCCAGCGACATGGCAAACGGCTTTTCGATCCAGACGCCTTTGGCGCCGGCCTCAAGCGCCGCCAGCACCATGGCTTCACGGTCCGGCGGAAACGCGCAGATGCTGACCATGTCCGGCCGGGTTTCCTGCAACATCAGCCGGTAATCCTGGTAACCTTTGCAGCCGGCAAACTCGGCGGTGAAAGCCGCCACATTTTCGGGCTTCCGACTGGCGGCCGCCACCAACGCCACGCCCGGCGTCGCCTGCATCGCCCAGCCATGAGCATAGGCAAATGAATGGCTGCCGCCTTTTCCCGAAGTCCCGGGACCACATCCAATAATGACACAACGCAACATAAATTTATCCATAATAATAAATTTCTATCATTAATCAGGGAAAGGGCATTCGGCCCTCTCCCCAAACCCCTCGGCAGAGGGTCATCGACCCATTTCTATTTGGATTGCGGAGTCGCCTGCAAGCGGACCACCACGGACAGATCCACTTATGTCAAGGCTATCAACCCTCTTGCAAACTCCGCAATTCCAATATAAAACGCGGCTGTGCCATCCCCTGATTTTTTATAATTTCAGTTTTTCTACCACTGATAGACGATGGTGTTGTACTTGTCGGGATTGTCGCGGAGCTTGAAATAGGCTCCCGGCGCTTCTTCGACCGGGGTTGGCGCCTTCACGATGTCTTCCACGCAGAGCTTGCCGCGGCGGATCAGTTCCAGGACTTGGAGCCGGTCACCGACGGTGCGGTCGCCCGGTTTCATGACCAGCGTGCCTTCGCTGCCGGTCAAACCGCCGGGCCGGACTTCATGGGAGTGCGTGTAACTGGCCTGGTAGACCAGCCGCGGCCAGAAATGGGCATTGCTGTGAAGCGCCGCCACGGGATAATCGGTGTTCATCACCCGGGGCGTCGGCTGCCGCAGGATCTGGCTCGCCAGCTCGACGCCGGGTTTGCTGCTCGAGGACTCGATCACGATATCGGCACCGCCCGGCACCAACGCCAGGATTTGTGCCCGGGCATCGCCGTCCTTCGGATTCACGGTGGCGGCCACGCCCCACTTCCGGGCCCGGGCCAGGCGCGCCTCCACCAGATCCACAACGATCACCCGGGCGCCGTGATGCAACAGCCAGAGCGCGTTGAAGGCGCCGATTAAGCCCTGGCCGATGACCACGGCGGTTTCACCGGGCGCCGGAAAGGCGATGCTGACGCCACGCCAGGAAATGGCGGAGACTTCCACAGCAATGTAATTCCAGGGATTGGCGCCTTCCGGCAGTTTGAGCACGCTGTCGTAACCGGTCACTTCCGCCCGGTGATGGCTGGCCTGTCCGCCCCACATGAAGCCCAAGTCCGGAATCCGGATGGGGTTGCGGCCGGTCACCAGGTCGCCTTCCTTCCAGCCTTTGAGTTCGGTACCGACTTCGATCACCCGGCCGACCCAGGAATAGCCGGGGATCAGGGGGAATTTGCCCTTGGACTCCGCCACCCCGCTCAACACCCGCAGTTCCGTTCCCGGCGAGACGAACGAATAGATAGTCTCGCAGATTACCTCCTGCGGGCCGCAGGGCGGGAGTTCAAATTCCCGGATTTGAATCTGATTCGGCGCGGTGAACACAATAGCCTTGATCTTTTGTTTCATAATTCACCCCTTATTTCGTGGTTCGTTTTTCCGCCGGGTAAATAATGCTATTTGAGCTGATTGCAAAACTCATCGCGCTAACGGGGTAGCGCTCCTACAACCAGCGATTTTCCTGAAAAATTGTAGGAGACTCGCCCCGTCGAGTCGATTCTTTCGGAGTTTTGAAATTATCTCATTTGTTACCTTAATTTTGCACGAACATCAGCGTTACTGTCATATTTTGTCAACCTGCCCGCAGTGCTACAGCGTTGCAGGCGGGTAAACACAGCATGCAAGTTATTTCTTGCACCACTTTTCCTTTTTCCACCAATGCGGATCCGCCCAGGCGGAAACCCAACGGGACAATATAGGCTGTCGACTGTTTCGGATAAGCCACGTTGATGTTCGCCCGCCTTCGCCAAGGCTATGGAGGACAGGCCGGAGAAGACGGTCGCATGATTTTGCCGCATCTGCTTCGCCTGCCCGAGCGTCGGCCAGGGTTGCAAAGGGCCAC
>JAHIMN010000161.1 GCA_018896395.1 Verrucomicrobiota bacterium
AGCGCTGGATGCGGCATTACGGGCCGGTTCCGACCGAAGCCTTGTGCGCATGGAATAATCAGCGTGCCGATGTGATCATCCGTGTCAACCAGTTGAAGACCACGCCGGAGGCTTATCTCAAAACACTATCCGCGCTCGGGGTGGGGGACCAGGTTCAGCCGCACTCTTTTACCCTGGCGCATGGCGTGCGGGTTACAGAACTGCCGGGCTATGGGGAGGGGCATTTCATGGTCATGGATCCGGTCGCGGTGCAAGCGGTGGACCTGCTGGATCCCCAGCCGGGGGACCATATCCTGGATGCCTGCGCCGCGCCGGGGGGCAAGACCGCACTCATCGCCGCGCGTCTGCGGCTCAAGGGGCAACTCGTGGCCATGGATCTGCGCACCGATCGCTTGCCGCGTCTGCGCGCCAATCTGGAGCGCCTGGGCTGTGCCGCTTTTGTGAAGGTGGTGCAGGGTGATGCCCGGCGCTTGCGGCCGGAGTCGTTCGGGCGCTTCGACCGCATTCTGTTGGATGTTCCCTGCAGTAATACCGGGGTTATCCGGCGCAAGCCGGACGTCCGCTGGCGTTTTTCGAAAGCCCGTCTGACGCGCTTGGGCGCCACCCAGCGGGAATTGCTGGAACGCATGGCTGGTTTGGTGAAGCGCGGCGGTTGTATTGTTTACAGCACGTGCAGTCTGGAGCCGGAGGAAAATGATCTGCTGATCTCCGCCTGGCTAAAGACGCATCCCGAGTTTCGCCTTCAGAGTTCCCGTCAGTCGTTTCCACCGACCTCAGGGCAGGATGGCGCCTATGCCGTGTTGCTTGCGGCGAAATAGCCGGTTGCGATCCCCAACAGCCATTTCTTTCGTGGAGCGTCGCCCCTGGCGCCGCCGACCATCGCCGCCGTTCGGTCCGCTACGGCGCCGGGCGCCGGGCAAATGTCAACTCGTCGGCCGACACCGACAACCAGAACCCGTTACCGCCGGAGCCGGAGGCCACTTTGACCAACACCTCGTTCCAGCCGGCGCTGAGCTCGGCGTCGAAGGTGAACTGGCCTTTGATAATCGGCCCGCGCCCCTCCTCATAGGGCATCGCAAGCCGGCCAGCGATCCACATCCGCAGCCAGTTATCCATCCCGAAAGCGAACCGCACCGATTGGGCGCGCGGCGCGTGGATGTGCGTAACGGCGTAGTGAATGCTGGGATCCTTCTTCCCCGAGAACCGATAGAAGTCCACGAAATCGCCTTCGTCGGCCATCGGTTGCCAACGCAACGCGGTTCCGTCGTCCAACATGATCGTCGCCTCGAAGTCGCGGATTCGTTCCGGCGGCAGGACAACCTCCTTCATAGCCGTCGCGACGTCCACCTTATCCAGCTCCACATGATTCGGCGCCTGGCCGAACACGAACGGTCCGATCCCCGTCCACACGGCGCTCGGCAAGTCCTTGTACACCGCCGTCAGGTCCACAAACCCGATTGCTGTTCGCGTTCCGCTGCGTCGCCGAAATTCGACGCGTGCCTCGCCCTTCGCGAGTTTTAGTTCCCGGGCAACGACAGTGATGTTCCCGCGCGGCCGCGGCCGCGGATCGGCGAGACGCGCGACGACGTCGCCGTTCACGCACAGGTCCACCGGTCCGAACGCGCCGCCCGCGCCGTGCGCCACCGCCAGCCGATACCGACCGTCCACCGGAACCGGGACCCGCAGGCAAATCGTCGGCGCTTCGGACATCAGGACCCGGTCGCCAATCCACTCGGCGCAGACGGTCCCGCTGTCCACAAGCGTCACGACGCCGGTTTCGTCCGCTCGGGCCATCAGTTCGTCCGCCGACAAAGACGAGGCGAGGGCCACCGGAGCGCCTTCCGTGAGCGCGCCCGCCGGTCGGTCGTAGGTCCATCCCGCCGGCATCCCTTGGGTCGTCTCGGAAATCCACAGCGGACGATTCAGCCGGTTGGCCATATCCCGCACGGTTTCCTCCGAGTAGTCCGTCGCCGCCAACAATGCCACTTCGATCGCGTGCATGCCCTGATCCGTCACCGGCTGCAACGCGTGCGGTCGGCACGGATCGTGTTGCGCATAGTAGGGCGAACGCAACAGCGTAAGGCGCGCGGTTCCATCCGACTGCACGTCCCCCGCCGAAACGTCGGGACTCACGGCGGTCAGGCACGCGCCCTCCCCCTGGAGGGTAAGTGCGTCGCGCACCGGGTATTCCTTGCCGTCGAGCGGACGGCGCAGAAACACGCCGGGGGTTCCATCGGTGCGTTGCCGCACGGCGAACGCGGGCGGTACGATCAGTTTGACGATACGCGCTTTGCCGCGCCAGTGCAGGCGAAGGCTCAAGTGCAGAGCCGGGCTGCCGGCTTCCACTTTCGCCACGCAGTCCAGTATCGCATCCTCCGCCCGCAACGTGTTGCTCAATGCAGTCCGTAATGGCCCCGATTCCACCACGCTCCACGGTTGGGATGCCGTGAACGTCGCGATGCATGCTCCCGCATACCGCAACACGCCGTGCGACCAGGGGTCTGACGGATCGTCGAGCACGACGATGCGCAACCCTTCCGCCCCCAGCAACGCCTGACCGTCGAGCGCAAGCGCGGCAATGCCATGTGCGCCGCACGTCACGCTCAGCCGATCATTGGCCAGCGTCTGCCCTTCCAGCCGTACCCGCGGCGGCACGGACGGAACCTGCTGCTTCCGCCGAAGCTCCAGCACTCGCCGGCCTCCCGCCGCCACGCGAATGGGAAAGATGGCGCGAGCGATGCTCGCGGTGCCGCATTCCGCCGGCGCTCGCTGGTGGGGCACCACCGCGCCTTGCTCGTCTTCGAACACGAATTCCAGGGGCGACCCATTGCTGGCGGTCCACGGTTCGAACTCGGCCAGTCCCTCCCATACTCGACAAGAGAGGTTATCCAGCACGATCCGCTGTCGGGGACGCGGTGGCAATGCTATATTGGCGCGGCGCGTCAGTTCGACGACGATGTCGCGCGCGATGGTCTTGGCGAACCCCAGTTCCTCCAGTGTCTGTGCATACACCGGCTGGATGCACGTGCCGCCCATGATGTCGTGGAATTCGTTGAACAACACCCGTTTCCAGGCCTCGTCGAGTCGCGCCTTGAAGCGCGGATCGTCGCTCAGGCCCGCGGCCTCGACCGCGCGTTCAGCGTCCGCAAGCATTTCCTCGGCACGTCGCACCTCGCGCTTGGCGGCGCGCACGGACGTGTAACAGCCCACGGCATGATGCTGCAGCTCACCTTCCACGCACGGCAGTTGCGCGGCCTTTGTCTCGATTGCGTCGAAGAACGCTTGCGGGTGGCTGAAGCGCAACTCCACGTCGTCACGGTACCGCCGGTGCGCGCGAATCCATTCGATCTGAATCCGCGTCGGTCCGCCTCCGTGATCGCCAATACCGTAGAACGCCATGGTGTGACCGAGCGCGCGGTTGGCCGTCGCGATAGCCGCTTCGATGCCGACCGCCAAGTCGTGTTCGTTGACGGCGCTATAGGCGCGGGGGATACGGAAGCCGATGACTTCGTCGCCCGCCGGGCTACGCCATCGAAACACCTCGCCCGGTAGCGGTAACTCTCCCGTGTGCGGACGCATGAAGATATAGCCCCCCATGCCCGCCTCGCGGAGGAACGTCGGGATCATGGCGCAGTGGCCGAAGGAGTCCACGTTGTAGCCGACCTTCACGGCAACCCCCAGTCGTTCCCGGAAGAAGCGTCCTGCGAGCGCGGCGTGACGACGAAACGATTCCGGTCCCGGCAGATTGCAGTCGGGCTGGATCCACCAGCCGTTCACCGGATGCCAGCGCCCCGCGGCCACATGCGCGGCGATCCGCTTGAACAGCGCCGGGGCGATCGTCAGCACCTGCTCGTAGATCCACGCCTCGCCTCGCGTCACGTGAAACTCCGGATACGCGTCCAGCAAATCGCAGGCGGTCCGACATGTTGCCAGAACCTCATCCAAGCCCGATGGCCATGTCCACAACCACGCCGGGTCCAGATGCGAATTACCGATCATATGAACGATCAGTCGTTGAGATGGCATACAGTCTTTACCTTTCTCCGGCACTATCGCCGGGGTAGAGTGCCGTGCCAAACGAGGGGAGTCAAGGAAAACCATAATTCGGAGACAGGGCGCAAGCCGCGGCGCTTTTTGGGGTGCAACAAAACCTTGCATTGGACAAGCGTATCCAGTATCAATACCCCGATTCGCGCGTAAGCGCGCAGATCGGGAATGATTGATGGGAAATGGCTGATGGTTGATGCGGCCTGATTGATCCACGCGTGGCACATGGCAAGCTATTCGCCATTATCCATTGACCATTAACCATTCTGTTGGGGATTATTCAACGAATAGGAGGCCTATCTTGAAAGACATTGCCGTGGCGGATGTGCGTAATTTCGTTCTGCTGGGTCACACCGGCAGTGGAAAAACCATGTTGTGTGACGCCTTCCTTGTTAAGTTCGGCCTGACCGAAAAACAAGGGCAGGTCAACGCCGGCACCAGCCTGAGTGATTTTACCGAGGAGGAAATTGGCCGCAAGATCAGTCTGTATACCCAGTCTTTTGCGGGTGTCTTCAAGACCAAGCAAGGACAGAAAATCCAAATGACTTTCACGGATCCCCCGGGATTCGACGATTTTTACGGGCAAGTACTCTGCGCCAGTCGCGTGGCCGATGCGGCCCTGATCACCATTGACGCTACCGCCGGTATCCAGGTGGGCACCAACCGCATTTGGCGCCGATGCACGGCGCTGGGTCTGCCCCGGGGCATCGTGATTACGGGGCTTGACAAGGAAAACGCCGATTTTGCCAAAATCCTGGCCGATGCCCAGAAAGTCTGGGGTCCGCAATGTGTGCCGGTCGTGTTCCCCACGCCGGGCGGCATGGTAGAAGTCCTGGGCGCAACGGCGCCGGCGGGCGCGACAGCGCCTGCGGGCGCCGCCGCCGCAGATTGGCAGGCGTATAAAAGCGCACTGATTGAACGGGCGGCCGAGACGGACGATGCGCTCCTGGAAAAATATCTGGGCGGCACGGAATTGACGGCCGATGAAATTGCCAAGGGCCTGCGCGCCGCGGTGTGCGCCGGCAATCTGATTCCCGTCTTTGCCGTCATGACGCCCAAGGACATCGGTGTCAACGAATTGCTTGGCGGCATTGTCCGCCTTTTCCCAACTCCCCTGGAGCGGACGGTCAAGGACGCGGCGGGCACAGCGATCAATCCCGCTCCGCAAGCGCCTTTCGTAGGCGTAGTCTGGCGGCATGTGACCGATCCCTATGCCGGCAAGTTATCCTATGTGCGCATTTACGGCGGCATGCTGAAAGAGAACACGGAAATTTTCAATGCCACCAAGGGCCAGAAGGAAAAGATCGGCGTCCTCCTCCAGCCCCAGGGCAGGAAACCGGTGCCGATCACGGAGGCGCGCTCCGGTGATATAGTGGCGCTACCGAAATTAAAGAACACGGGGCTTAACGACGTCCTGTGCGCGGTGGGGCAGAAAGTGGCATTTGAGCCGGTTGTGTTTCCGAGCCCGGTGGTGTCGGTGTCGGTTTGGGCCCGGAACCAGGCGGATGACGACAAGCTCGGGATCGCGCTCACCCGCGCCGTGGAAGATGATCCGACCCTGGTGGTGGAGCGGCATGCTGATACCCACGAGACGTTGCTTTCCGGTATGGGCGATACACACCTGGAATTTGTTCATGAGCTGATGAAAAAGCGCAGTAACCTGGACGCGGAATTCAAGGTGCCAAAGGTGGCCTACAAGGAAACGGCAACCGGCCTCGGTGACGGCCATTACAAACACAAGAAACAGTCCGGCGGCCGCGGGCAGTATGCGGAAGTATATTGCAAGGTCCAGGCGAAACGGTCGGACGAAGAGGAGTGGTTCGTGGATGCGGTCGTCGGGGGCGTCATTCCAAGGAATTTCATACCGGCCTGCGAAAAGGGTTTTTTGGAGGCCATACCGCACGGTGTGTTGGCCGGCTACCCGGTGGTCAACGTGAAAGTCTCCGTGTATGACGGGTCCTACCATGATGTGGATTCCTCGGAAATCGCATTTAAGATTGCCGCCGCGCGCGCGTTCAAGGAGGCCTTAATCAAGGCCAAGCCCGTTTTGCTGGAACCGATCATGACCGTGCGCGTCATGGTGCCGGAGCAGTCCATGGGCGACATCAACGGCGATCTCAACCATCGGCGCGGCCGCATCCTGGGCGTGGGTATGGAAGACGGCGTGCAGGTCATTACCGCGGAAGTGCCCCAAGCTGAAATGTTCCGGTATTCCTCCGAATTGCGCAGTATCACGGGTGGGCGCGGATCATTCGAAATTAAATTTGCCCGGTACGACGTCGTACCCAATACGATTGCCCAGAAGGTTATTGCCGGCGCCGAGAAGAAAAAGGAAGAGGAGGAATAGCCAGGCGACGGATGAAGAACAGAGAAGCAAACGTCAAACGCCCAACATCCAACGCCGAACGTCGAATGAAAAAGCGGATGACGGAGGGACGACGGCCTGCCCACCGTAGCCTTGGCGAAGGTGGGATGACGGAAATCAGAAATCAAAAATCCGAAATCAACAATCCGATAACAGGGGCGTTGGAGCATTGCGAGCTGTGCCCGCGTCGGTGCGGGGTCAATCGGGCGATGGAGCGCTTGGGCTATTGTCGAGCCGGGCGCACGACGCAGATTTTCCGGTATGGATTGCATCCCGGCGAGGAGCCGTCCATTTCCGGCACGCGCGGGTCAGGCGCCATTTTTTTCAGTCGGTGTACATTGCGTTGTGTTTATTGCCAGAATTATCCCTGGAGCCAGGAAGGTTGCGGTGAAACCTACACGGTCGAGGAACTGGCCGGAATCTTTAGCGCTCTTCGCGCGGAAGGCTGTCATAACTGGAACCTGGTGAGCCCAACGTCCTGGTTGCCGATGATTGTCTCGGCGCTGGCGCACGCGCGCGGGGCTGGCCAAAACCTGCCGGTAGTGTATAATACCAGCGGATTTGAACGGGTAGAGACAGTACGCGCCATGGCCGGAAAAGCGGATGTTTATCTGACTGACCTGCGGTATGCCAGTTCGGAAGTTGCCGTGCGCGGGTCCGATGCCGCGGCATATGTGCAGTGTGCCCGGTCAGCGTTGCTGGAAATGTGGCATCAGGCGGGGCCGCTCGTGGTGGATGCCGAGGGTATTGCCGTGCGCGGTGTGATATGCCGGCTGTTAATTCTGCCCGGGCTGGCGCGCGAGGCCTGCGCCTCGCTGGAATGGCTGGCGGATAAGCTCGGCCCAAAGGTGGCGGTGAGCGTCATGGCGCAATACACGCCGGCATATCGGGCGATTGGCCAGGCTCCGTGGAGCCGGGCCATTACCCGCGCGGAATATGACGTTGTGTGCCGGACGGTTGAGCGGTTAGGATTCACCGAAGGATGGATCCAGGATTTCGGCGCCGCGCCCGGTGGTACGCTGGCGGGGTTCAATATGCCGCCGCGTCGAAAGACGGAATGACGGGAAACGGAAAAACAAAAGACGGATCATAAGACGGGGGGGGCAATCATGAGCGGGCATAGTAAATGGAAAACCATCCAGCATAAAAAGGGCGCGGCGGATGCCGCGCGCGGGCGAATTTTCAGCAAACTCAGCAAGGAAATTTCCATCGCGGCGCGCGCCGGCGGCGGCGATCCCACCATGA
This sequence comes from Verrucomicrobiota bacterium, assembly GCA_018896395.1. GTDB lineage: Bacteria > Verrucomicrobiota > Kiritimatiellia > JAAZAB01 > JAAZAB01 > VSJD01. The sequence continues at coordinate 7,658 of JAHIMN010000161.1, forward strand.
ATCCGGTCCTGCGCACGCTGATTGCCAAGGCCAAAAGCAGTAACATGCCGGCCGATAATGTGGATCGCGCCATCAAGAAGGGCTCTGGCGAGTTGGCCGGCGGCCAGCTTGAAGAAATCACCTACGAGGGCTATACCGCCGCCGGCGTGGCCCTGGTCATCAAAGTCCTGACCGACAACAAGAACCGGGCGGCCTCGGAAATCCGGCATATTTTCGCGAAATTCGGCAGTAACCTGGCGGGCCAGGGCGCGGTGTCGCGCACGTTCAAGCGCAAGGGACAGATTCTGGTGGAATCCGCCACGGTGGACGAAGACAAGCTTATGGGTATCGCGCTCGATGCCGGCGCCGAGGATATGCAACAGGACGGCGAAGTGTTCGAGATCATTACCGCTCCCGCCAGTTACCAAGCCGTGGTTGATGCGCTGGAGCATGCCGGCATCAAATCCGACAGCTCGGAAATCGTGCTGATCCCGGATGCCTTTGTGCCGGTGACCGATAAAACCACAGCCGGCAACATTATCAAGTTCATCGAAACCCTCGAAGAGAATGAGGACGTCCAGAACGTTTATTCCAACATCGAAGTGAATGAGGCGATTTTGAAGGATATGGAGCAGAAATAATTTTCAAGTCATGGCTTTCAAATCAGAAATCAGAAATCCAAAATCGGAAATCAATACCGCCCGCATCCTGGGCGTGGATACCTCCCTGCGTTCCACGGGACTGGGTTTGATCCAGGTACGCGGATCGCGCCTGGAAGTTGTGGAACATGCTCTGGTAAAAAATCCGGCCGCCTGGTCCCTGTCGCGGTGTCTCGTTCATTTGCACGCGGCGATCGGCGAAATCCTGGAACGGGGCAAGCCCGGAATTGTGGCCATCGAAGGCATTTTTTTCTGCAAGAATGTGCGCACGGCCGTTGTCCTGGGCGAGGCGCGTGGCGTGGTGATCGCCGCCTGCGCGGCGGCCGGTGTCCCGGTGTATGAATATTCCCCGCGTCGCGTCAAGCAGGCGGTGGTCGGGTTCGGTGGCGCAGGCAAGGATCAGGTGATCCGAATGGTGACGTCGCTCCTGGGCTTGCGCGAAGCGCCTGCGGAGGATGCCGCTGACGCTCTGGCCATTGCCATCTGCCATGCCCATGCGGGAAAATACGGAGCGCTGATGGGCGCGAAGGAAATATGATCACATTCCTTGAAGGCTTATTGGTGGAGAAGACGCCGACGCGCGTGGTGCTGAACGTCGGCGGGGTGGGCTACGAAGTGTTCATTCCGCTGAGCAGTTTTGACCGATTGGGCGCTCCGCCGCAAACCTGCCGCCTGCTGACCTGCGACTACATCCGCGAAGACCAGCATAGCCTGTTCGGCTTCGTGAGCGAAGCGGAACGCAAGCTGTTTGTCCTGCTGATGAGCGTCAGCGGCATCGGGCCCAAGTTGGCCCTGAGCGTCTTGAGCAGTTTGACCGTGCGCGAAATGACCGGTGCCATTGCCGGCGGCGATATCAAGCGGCTCAGCGGGGTGACCGGCATCGGCAAGAAAATCGCCGAGCGCATAGTGGTGGAATTACGCGACAAGCTCTCCGCCGCCGAGGGACTCTCAGCCGTCGCGCCCACCGGCGTGGATTTGGGCGGCGACCATCGCGTGCGCGATGCCGTGCTGGCGCTGATTTCCCTGGGCTACAAACAGGCCGAAGCCCAGAAGATGGCAGCGACGGTTGTCGGAAGCGGCAAACCGGATCTTCCCGTCGAAGACATTGTCCGTAAGGCATTAACCCGCTGAGCGGTCAGGACTGTCTGCGTGAAAGCGGATTATGGGGGCGTCGATCCCAATGGCCTCAGCAAGCTGAGGTCCTACTTGCCTGGGCGTAGCGCTCGGCGGAGCCTGGCGTAGGGCGCGACCACGCCTTTGGCGTG
>JAHIMN010000162.1 GCA_018896395.1 Verrucomicrobiota bacterium
ATGGTTTCGAGCCGATCGCGGCGGACCGTCACGGCCGCCACCATCCTGGAGCGCAGATTGCGGAACTGCTCCGCCAAAATGCGTCCGAACGCGGTCATGCGCTGAAAGCCCACACACAGGGTCAGTCCGACCACCAGTAATCCGATCAACAGGATCGTGGCGCCGGCCTGGCCCAGCCACCCGGCCAGCCACCGGTCGGCAATCAGCCAGCCCACGACGCCGCCGGTGACACCCGTAATATTAAATCTGGTATCCAGCCGGCCCCACCCCGACGGGTGCAAGGCCAGCAGACCGCTCACGGCCAGCAGAAACACGAAGATCCACAGCAGGCGCAATCCAATCCGCTCGGCCGGCTGAAACAGGAGCAGAAGTCCGATCAAGATACAGCCCAGCGGCGTCAACCAGGCGCCGTTACCGAACATCATGAGAACCAGGAAACTGAACCAGGCCCCGACCGGCCCGATAAAATTAAGGGGCGGATAATTGGGCGGCGCCTGGAGGATGGAAATATCCCCCGCGTCATAGGACACCAGCGCCAGGACCATTAACGCGCTCAGGGTCAACACCCCGATTCCCGCCAGCTCACGAATCCCCGCCCGCCGGTCTTGACTTGCTTCTGCCATGCGTAAGACTCCAATCTGTTCACGACCGCATCACGGCTTGGACACCACGACCCGCACGGTATGTGGCTCAACGGTCGCCGACACGGCCTTCCCCAACGGTAAAAACACCTGCACGGGGAGATCATAGGTTAACGACGGATCCAGTTCCTGGCATTCCACAAAAGCTTTCGGCGCCAAGGCCTGCAGATCTTCCAGCGTTTCCGGCGAACCGGTAAGCACCACCCGCACCCGGGACGGCAGGACCTCAACGGTCCACAGCGCCTGCGGCTGAACGACAACAGAAACCGGCACGTTGTCCCATTCCACGGTTTCCGTCCGCTCGGAAATCATCACGTTGACCTGCACTTCCGGCGGCTCGATGACGGGCGTCCAGGTGTCGCTGGGCATCAGCACGCGGCATCGCTTCGTAAAACTCTCGACGCGCCCTTCCACGTCAACGGATTCGGTATATACCCATTCCGTTTGCTGCAACTGCTGGGCCGGTCCCCGCAGAGTCACAACGGCCGGCTCACAGATCAACGCCTCCACCTCGCCGGAGAAAGGCTTGCCGACCGCACGGCTTTGCACGGGCACTTTTTTTTCTTGCTCGCGATCAAGGCTCACCTGCACCCGGGACGGTTCCACACTAATCGGACGCACATTGCGCGGAGCTTTAATCGCGGAAAGCGTCACAACGATTTCGCCGGATCCGGCGATGGAATTCGTGCGCAGATCCACGATCGCCTTGATCTGTTTCGGATCCATCTGCCCAATGTCATTCTGGGACCCCTTGAACGTCACCCGGACGGTATGTTCCGACTGGTGCAACACGGCCCAGCCCTTCCCCACGCGAATTTCCAAAGGGATATCCGGCAGGACGACCTCAAAGCTGATGGTTTCTTGAATCGCCAGCCAGAAGACGACTGCCGCCAGCAGGGCTAGAATTTTAAGACCCGGATTATGTAATAAAAATGCTTTCATGCCGTCCTCACCCGCGCTTGTCCCCCCGCCATAGCCGTTGCCGAACCCAGAGCAACACCTGGTGCGCATGGCGCTTGAGGCGCGCCTCCTGGTAGTCTGTTTTGCGCGCGCGCAACAACAAGCCGGACAGGAAACGGCGCAAGTGAGTTTCATCCAGATTTTGAATCAAGCGCCCATCGTGGCTAACGGAAATCATGCCGGTTTCTTCCGAAACCACGATCACCACGGCATCGGTCTCGTCGCTCAACCCCACCGCCGCCCGATGACGTGTGCCAAGGGCCTTGCCCAACTCATCCTGTTCGGACAAGGGGAACATGCACCGCGCGGCCACCATCCGGTTCCCGACAATGATTACGCCTCCGTCGTGGAGGGGTGCATAGGGCGCAAAAATGCCCGCCAGCAGTTCGGGTGTCACGGCGCTATCCAGCTTGATACCGGTTTCCTGGACCGGGCGCGTGCCGATGGCCTGCTCGATGGCAATCAGGGCCCCGATCTTGCGGAGCGCCAGATAACCCGTCGCCTGGACAATCTGGTCCACCAGGGTTTCATTGCTGAACGCGTTGTCGAACAGATGCTGTTTGCCCAGTTCGGCCAACGCTCGCCGGATTTCCGGCTGAAAAATAATCAGCACCGCCACCGCCAGATAGACCGAAAAGCGGCCCAACAGCCAGTTCAAGGCATCCAGGTGGATCAGGCGGGTCAACACGATGAGCCCGATGAACAGCAGAACCAGGCCGGTCAGCACCGGCGCACCGCGTGTGCCCTTGAGAAAAAAGAACAGATAATAAAAAATAACCGCCAGGCACAGGATTTCAATCCAGCCGTTTAAGCCCGGAAATTCAACTCGACTCCACACGGGATTTCTCCTTCCGTAACGTACTTAGCACCTGGACCACATCGCGGACTGCTTTCACGTCATGCACGCGCAGAACCTGCGCCCCTTCACCCAGGCAGAACGCCAGTGCGCCCATCGTGCCGGCGTCCCGGTCCTCCACCCCCCGTCCCGTCATCTGCCCGATAAACGCTTTGCGGGAAAGTCCCACCACGATCGGCCGTCCACACGTTCGCAACGCGCTCAGATGGGCCAGCAGGGACACATTGTGACCGGCGGTTTTACTGAAACCGATGCCGGGATCAATCGCCAGCGTGGACCGCGCCAGGCCCAATCGTTCCGCGTAATCCACGCGCGCGACCAGATAGTCGCGGACC
>JAHIMN010000163.1 GCA_018896395.1 Verrucomicrobiota bacterium
GGCCGATAATCACCTTCCCTCTGGCTCCGCATAGGTCGTTGCCTCCCTGATGCGCAGTGTTCCGTTCCGGTCTGCTGGTTAGGCTTTGACCGTCCCCGATTGTCGGGGTTGTTCACGCCAGCTTTACTTGGCGCACTCATCCCGCACCTCCTTGTTGTTTAAAAACCCTATTGTTTCGACCAATTCGGGGCAACCCAATCCCCTCTTTCAGATTCCGGCAGTAAAGGTATTAAAGAACCGCCCAGGGTGTCAATCATAAAAATTCGCGACCTGTAATTCACCGTCCGCGTGCACACGATGTGCCGTCCATCGGGCGCCCAGGACGGGTCTTCGTAATCAGCGTCCTCCCGCGTAACCTGCTTGAACTCCATCGTGGCCGGATTCATGACAAAGATCTGGTAGACACGACCAATATAACTGCAATACGTGATATACTCGTTCGCACCCCAGTCGGGATCTACATTCTGCGAGCCGCAGCTGGTCAGCCGCCGTGGCTCGCCGCCGGAACGATCCATTACATAAAGCTGGGGTGTTCCCGACCGGTCCGAAACAAAGACAATCTGACGCCCGTCGGGCGACCAGGCCGGACTGGCCTCGGCCGCGCGGCGGGTGCTCGTCAGGCGCGTAAGGCCCCCGCCACTCAAGTCCTTGATATACAGGTCCGGGTTGCCGTCCTTGGAAAGAATCAAAGCCACTTCGCGCCCATCCGGCGAAAAGGCCGCGCTGGCATTCAGTCCGGGATAATTGGCAATGCACTTGCGGTCACCCGTATCCAGGTTCACCAGGTACACATCGGGGAACTGGGAACGAAATGAGGTGTAGACGAAACGACTGCCATCCGACGACCATTTTGGGGCCATGCTGATTGTGTTGTCACGGGTCAATTGCCGAAGATTATGCCCATCGGCATCGCATAGATATACTTCCTTTTTGCCCGTGCGGTTCCCGATCAGGAGGATACGTGTGGAGGCCATGCCTTTCCGGCCGGTCAGTGCCAAAACAATGTCATCGGCCACTTTATGAGCCAATCGGCGGGCTTCGCGGTCGGTTGTTTTGTAGGTCTTACCGAGCAATTTTTCGCGGTTGGCAACATTATAGGCTTCACAGCGGACCTTCAGGCTGGCGCCGGCCATGGCCGCCTCGCCGAGCAACGAGAATTCGGCACGACCGCCGCCGGCCAGGCTGAACCAGCCTGACTTGTTCAGGTCCGCTTCCAGCGTCTGCCGGAATACGGTCGGCGCGCCACCGGACTGGCCGACGAACTGCGAGATATCCAACGCCGAGACTTCGTTCATCGCCTTGGTCACCCGCACCTGGGCCGGCGCCACGGACAGGACACTGAAAAAGACCAGGACCGAAATCCATCCCCATAACTTCATTGTATCGAATCCTTCCTATCCAGGTGCTCGGAGGGCCACTATAGCCGGATGACCGCGCAATGCAAGATCCCGGTTATGGGTTATCCCCGGCGACGGGCGCGTTTCAGCCGGTGGCGGTATTCGCGGGCCCCGTAATAATATTTGCCGGCAAACCCATGCCACAGGCGGTAGAACAGAAAATAGGCCCAGCGACTGTGCCGGTTGAAGAGGTTGTCCAGGCCTAAGTGCGTCACGAAGCCGATAAAGAGGCCCAGCACCACCGGCTGGCGGGCTTCGGGCAGGCTTAAAAGCAGGGCCAGCCAGACCAGGGCAAATTCCCAGGAATGCAGGAACACAAAAATGTTTTCCAGGACCTCAAATTCGAAGGCCGTGAAAAAGCGGTATAACCGGAGCTGGCGCCGGGAATTGTATAAAAAATCAATGATGTGGTCCAAATCAATGAAAACGCCCATCAGGAAGCAGGTCAGGGCGGCGGCGGATGAGCGCAGCCACCACCAGACCAGGGCGCTGACAATGACCGAGCTAATCACATGTTTAGACACCTGCATAACGTCTTACAATCTATCAGGCCCCCTGCCCCTATGCAAGTGCGCATCGGCTCTGAATGGCGGGAGATTACGCCAAACGACTTCGCCTTAGGGTCGCTAAATTTTTCGTATTATAAGATTGATTCAAAATCTGTTCTGTGCCACACTTAACGCGAGCCAAGGATATTTGAAATTTTGGCGTGACTATACGCAGTATGTCATTCCGAGCGTAGCAAGGAATCTCAGCTGAGGTTGACAATAGGGAGGAGATCCTTCGCTCCGCTCAGGATAACAAAACAATGTTCAACATAAAATGAATAGATTATACAAAGTAGAATCTACGCTTTTCCCCGGACTTCGCCGGGGAAAAGATGTGCGCCTTTGGCGCACAACACTCGTAACGTGTTTGTACTGATTTGTTTTCGCATTATTGCGAACTTACAACATGTTGGTTTTAACTTTTTGTTAAGAAACTAAGGCATAATTGAAGATTTTTCTTGGAGGGGTAAACCTGATGCAATTAACGATTAGGCGGGACCGGCACGCATGGCTCCTGGTCGGCGCGCTGCTTTGCGCGGCGGCGGCAGGCAACGCAAAACCCATTGAATCGGGCCAGTGGTTCAGTGAAGAAATGTCCACGAATTCCATGCGCGATGTTTTTTCCTTTTATGCGGTTTCCAACGACACCGTGATCGTCCGGGTCGCAAACGAAGATGCGCTAAAGCTGGATATACCCGATATTGATATTATCTATCGGGGTCTCACCACCAACCTGATCGCGTCCACGACTAATAATACTATCGTCTATGATCTGCGGCTGTCCCCCATTACAAACTCCGGCTGGTTCGACATAAACTGCGACCTGCCCTTGAGCCTTTACACCTATTCCAACACGGTCGCCTATAGCGTCTCCATTCTACGCATGCCCGATGCGCCGTTGTCGTATGCCGACCTGGATGTCGGGATTATTCACAGCGGCGAATACAAGTGGGGAACCATCAATGCAGGCGCCGACCTGGACGCGGCTACGTTTCCCGTGTCCAACCGCTGCACGGTCCAGATCCGCATGGGCCAGAATGACGTAGCCCTGGTTCCCAATATCCAGATTTACGATCCCAATGGCAACCTGGTAACCCCTGACATCCCGCCGCCGGAATACCGCGTCGAGAAAACGGTCACCCTGACCAACGTGGGTATTTACACGGTTGTCGGCAACGATTATTTCAACGCCAAAGGGCAATACGCGGTCTCGATGATCAAGATCGGCAGTATGCCCTGGTCAACCGACACCGACTTGGGCCTCATCATCAGCGGCGAAACCAAAACCGGAACGATCAATGTGCCCGGCGACCTGGACGCGGCGCTCTTCAGCGCCGTGAGCGGCGACGTTGTGCGCGTCACCATGCGCGAGGTGGATTCCGAGGTCAACCCCGTCATCGAACTCTTCGCTCCGAACGGCACTAATTTACAAACCGGCATAGATCCGTTCCAGGAAACCGCGGTAATAACTAACACCATGGTCACCAATGGCGTCTTCACGGTCATCTGCAAGGATGCCGAGGACCGCAAACAGAACATCCGTTACACCCTGACCATGGAGTTTTTGCCCGGCAGTCCCAGTCTGTTCAGCATGCCGGCGGTGCCCGCCGGACTGGCTGCCACGGATGGAACCTATTCCAACCGCATAGACATTACCTGGAATGCCGCCGACGGAGCCAACGGTTACGATCTGTGGCGCAGTTACGAGACGAATGAGTCCGTGCAGATCTGCACCAATCTGGCCACCATCATCTATCAGGACGAGAACGTCGTTACGAACGTGACTTATTATTACAAGGCCAAATCCAGAAACGCTTACGGCGTCAGCACTAATTTCAGCAATACCGATTCCGGATATTGCGGCACATCCTTGACGACCGCAATGCGGCGCGCCCTGCTGGTCGGCATTGACAATTATTCGCCTTCCTACGGGGCCACGCCACTGAATACCTGCACAAACGACGCCTATGGTATGCATGATGTCTTTTTGCTCGGGGATCCCTCCAACCGCTGGGCTTCTACAAATTTAAGTGTATTGACGGACAGTCGAGCCACTAAAGTGGTCATTCAAAACGCCCTGCAGGCGCTGGCAACTGCCAGCGGCGCAGGAGACCTGGTGGTTTATTTCCACTCCAGCCATGGCGGGCGCGATTTTACGGACCCCAATCCATCCAACACTTTTATCTGTACCTACGACGCTAATTTTACGGACGCCGAATTGGCGGCCGACCTGGCGCTGTTCCGGACAGATACCAAGGTGATCATTATTCTGGACACCTGTTACTCCGGCGGCATGTTCAAGCTGGATGGCTCACCAGCGGTGGAATGGCTCTTCGTGGAACGGGTCATGGAGCATTACCACAACATTCAACAGGCCCGATTCAAGAGCTTAGGGAAGACCGTTCCCAAAACATTGGGCCAGAACATTGCCTTCATGACTGCCTGCGATTACGACGAAGAAAGTTGGACCAGCGATTATTACAGCCTTTATGCCGGCTACCTGATTACGGGGTGTGCACTCCCCGCGGTGGACACCGATGGCGACGGCGAATACAGCTTCCTGGAACTGCACACGTATGCGGCGGCTGAGGCCGTTGCCGCAAGCACCCCCACCACTCAGCACGCCCAGGATTATAATCCCACCCAGCTTCAGAACACCATCGCGCGCGCGGTGGGCTCCAATGGGGTTGTAACGACGCATCATATTTACAACGATTTTGACGGGGATGGCGCCTCGGATTTGGCCACGTTCAATCCGAGCACCGGCCACTGGCGCATCGCTTCGCTCAAGCGTTGGATGGTGCTGGCCTGGGACAATTTCGTTTGGGGCGGCCCGGGGTTCAAGGCCATTGACGGCGATTACGACGGCGACCAGGCATCTGATGCAACCGTTTATAACGAACAAACCGGCGAATGGCGCATTGGCTCGCTCAAGCGCGGGGCCGTGATTGAGCCCTCGGCCTTCTTCGGCGGCCCGGGCTTAACGCCCGTCAGCGGCGACTATAACGGGGACAAGATTTCGGATGCCGCGCTTTATAAACAGCCGGATGGCTATTGGTACATTATCGCTGCATCCACGGGCACTCAGCTCGTCTGGGGTACGTCTTATACCGGGTCCGGATTCGTGCCGGTTTCCGGCGATTATGACGGCGATCGGATAGCTGATCTGGCCATGTTTCACCTCAAGACCGGCTATTGGTATATCGGATCGCTGGTCAAAGGCATCATTATCTGGGGGGAATATTGGGGCGGGACCGGGCTGGTTCCCGTTTCGGGCGACTACGATGGCGATGGCTACTCCGATCTGGCCGTGTACCATCCCACCACCGGCCTCTGGTCTATCTGGTCCTTGCACCGCTCTGCGGTTATCGCCTACGAGGTCAAGCTCGGCGGCACCGGTTATACGCCCGTCCCCGGCGACTACAATGGCGATGGTTACGACGATCTGGCCGTGTATCAGCCCGCCACCGGCTATTGGTTATTCCGCAACGCCACTGGTAGTTATTCATATTCATTGCTGACAGCGGTGGGTGGCCCCGGCTACATCCCCGTTCTGCCTATGTGGTGAGATATCATTGAGTGATTTAACTTCATTTCAGTCCGTTGTGCTCGCCGCCGTTCAGGGCATCACGGAATTTCTGCCGGTCAGCAGTTCCGGGCACCTGGTGCTCGTGCGCAAGTTGTTCGGCTGGTCCGACGATGGCGGGCTGGTCTTTGACACCGTCCTGCACGCCGGCAGTCTGGCGGCCATCCTGCTTTATTTCCTGGGCACGTGGCGCGATATTATCGCTGGGTATTTTAGTTTTCACAGTCCGGAACGCTCCGCCGGTCGCCGGTTACCCTGGCTGTTGGTCTTGGCTACCTTGCCGGTCGTACTGGCCGGCCCCCTGCTCAAGCCGTTTCTCGAAAGCGAGGTTATGGCACGTAACAGTGTCGCCGTGGGCCTGAGCATGGTTGCCACGGCTTTGTTATTCCAGTTCTGCGATCTGCGGTTCCGTCCTTCCGGCAAACCGGTCGGATTTCGCGATGCCCTGGCTATCGGGCTCATGCAAATCGTGGCGTTTCTGCCCGGGGCCTCGCGCTCCGGATGGACCACCGCCGGCGGCATCCTGACGGGCCAATCACGCAACGACGCCGTGCGTTTTGCCTTCCTTATGGCCATTCCCGCCATTGCCGGGGCCATCCTGTTCCAGGTCCGGGACATCCTGCAGATGGGTCATACACAGGCTGAACCCCTTCAGATGCTGATCGCGTTCACCGTCAGCTTTCTGGTCAGCCTGGGCGCCATTCATTTTTGCCTCGTTTATTTCCGCCGGCATTCGTTGCGCGGCTTCAGTATTTACATGGGCCTAGTCGGCCTGCTGGCGATCGTGCTGTAGCTCTTAACCACACGGGGAAGCTACAAGAAAACATCAAAAATGACCACGCCAACAAAATTCCAAAATCCAAGTTCCAAATTCCAAGGAAATAGAATCAATTAAAGCAAAGGCCAAAAACGGAAAGAAAACCGGATTTATTTTGTCTTTATTGGAATTTTACTATTCCTTGGAATTTGGATTTTGGAACTTGGAATTTCTTGAGCTGCGGGCACAGCCCGCATGGAAGACAAAAACCGCATGCACGTCCCCATCAGTCTTCGCATCATTCCGACCGACTGGGCCGCTCCGTTGGATTTGCCGGCGGCCTTTGGCCGGGCACCGCAACGGCTGGAAGTGGATCTGGGATGCGGCAAAGGTCGGTTTTTGCTGGCCCGCGCGGCCGCGCACCCGGAAACGTCGTTTTTAGGATTGGACCGGCAAACGCGGCGGCTGGCCAAAGTGGAGCGCAAAGCGCAACGCGCGCAACTGGCCAATATCCGCCTGCTCTATGCCGAGGCCGCCTACGCCGTCACCCATCTATTGCCGCCTGGTTCGGTTACGGCCTATTACATTTTTTTCCCCGACCCCTGGCCGAAACGCCGGCATCATCGGCGGCGGCTGTTTGACGCCGCCTTCCTGGATGCGCTCAATACCACCTTGATGCCCCGCGGTTGCATCCATCTGGCCACCGACCACCTGGATTATTTTGAAAGCATCCGGCGCCTGCTGGCCGGGGATGCACGGCTTGTGGAAAGGGAAGCGCTTATCATATCAGATGAAGAACGCACGGATTTCGAGCTGATTTTCCTTCAACAGAATAAGTCCATCGGCCGCTGTTCGTTTGCGAAAAGGGCAAGCATTTTGAGCTAATTTTTCTTCACTTTTTAGTTGCTTTTTTGGGGGCATATTCATATAATGCATACTTTATATGCAAAGAGAAAAAATAGCCATGCCCCGATCAAAAAAGAAGACTGATACTCAGCACCAGGACAAACCAGCGTCTTCGTCTCATCATGTTGCCAATGAAGATGTTACGACGGAAGCAACCGCCCCGGAAGCGCGCCCCGACAAGGCACCGGTTGCCACTCCATCTCAGCCGGTGACCACTCCAAATGCGGTGTCCAAAAACAGCCCGGACAAAAAGCCGGCCGCGGAGGATAAATCCGTGGTTCCCGTCGCCTCCGAGGCGGACAAGGTAGCCGCTTCCAAAAAGTACGATGCCACCACCATTACCGTGCTGGAAGGCATGGATGCCGTCCGGCTGCGACCGGCCATGTATATCGGCGACACCTCCGTCCGCGGGTTGCACCACTGCGTTTTCGAGGTCGTGGACAACAGCGTGGACGAAGCCCTGGCGGGGTTTTGCACCGCCATCCAGATCGCGTTGAATGCGGATGGCTCCCTCACGGTCAACGATAACGGCCGCGGTATTCCCGTGGACATGCACGCCACGGAACACAAGCCCGCCCTGGAAGTGGTCATGACGACCCTGCACGCGGGTGGCAAGTTTGACCATCGGAGCTATAAAGTAGCCGGCGGACTGCACGGCGTCGGTGTTTCCTGCGTCAATGCGCTCAGCGAATGGCTGGAAGTGGAAGTACGGCGTGAAGGCATCGTCTATCGCCAAAGCTATAAAAAGGGGACCACCGCCTCTCCTCTGAAAAAGATCGGCAAAACCAAGGGCACGGGCACCAAGGTCACCTTTTTCCCGGACGGCACGATTTTTTCCACCTCCAAGTTCGAGTGGGACATCCTGGCCACCCGCCTGCGCGAACTGGCGTTTCTGAACAAGGGCGTGGAAATCCGGCTGACGCAGGAAGATCCGCCCCGCGACGAAATTTTCCGCTTCAAAGGCGGGATCGTGGAATTTGTCCAGCACCTGAATCGCAACAAGAACCTGATCAACCCGAAAGCCATCTATTTTTCCAAGGAACGGGATGGCCTGTTCGTGGAAATCGCCCTGCAATATACCGACGCCTACACGGAGAACATCTGTACTTACGTAAATAATATCAACACGATTGAGGGCGGCACGCACCTGAGCGGGTTCCGCTCGGCGCTCACCCGCACGATTAACACCTACGCCAAGGCCAACAAGCTGATCAAGGACGACAGCGAGATCATGAGCGGCGATGATGTCCGCGAGGGGCTGACCGCCGTGCTCAGCGTTAAAATCCCCAATCCCCAGTTTGAGGGTCAGACCAAAACCAAGCTGGGCAACAGTGAAGCCCAGGGGATTGTCGAGTCCATTGTCAACGACGAGCTCGGATCGTTCTTCGAGGAAAATCCGCCGGTGGCCCGCCGCGTCGTGGAAAAAGGCCTGCTGGCCTCCCGCGCCCGGATCGCCGCCCGCAAGGCGCGGGATCTAACCCGCCGCAAGGGTGCTTTGGATAGCGCCTCACTCCCCGGCAAGCTGGCCGACTGTTCTGAGCGCGACCCGGCCCTGTGCGAGCTGTACCTGGTCGAGGGCGACAGCGCTGGCGGCTCGGCCAAGCAGGGCCGCAACCGCGAATTCCAGGCCATCCTGCCCCTGCGTGGCAAGGTGCTCAACGTGGAGAAGGCGCGTCTGGACAAGATCCTGAACAATAATGAAATCCGCACCATGATCACGGCTATCGGCGCGGGGATCGGCACGGATGAATTCGACGTCGCCAAGACCCGCTACCACAAAATCATCATCATGACCGATGCCGACGTGGATGGCGCCCATATCCGCACCCTGCTCCTGACGTTTTTCTACCGGCAGATGCCGCAGTTGTTCGAGCAGGGGTACGTGTTTCTGGCCCAGCCGCCGCTGTATAAAATCATTTGGAAGAAGCGCGAGGAATACATTGATACCGACGCCCAATTGACCAGCCGCCTGCTTGAGTTAGGTTCCGAGGACATGACCCTGGCCGTGGTCCGGACCAAGAAAACATATGCCGGCAAAGACCTGCTGGCCATTTTGGAAATCCTGGCCGAGCTGGAGCAACTGGCCCTGAACCTGGAGCGCAAAGGCATTGTCTTCGAGGAATTCCTCCGGCGGCGGCATCCCAAGACAGGGGCCTTCCCAAAATACCGCGTGTCCGTCACCAACGGTGAAGGCGCCGCCACC
>JAHIMN010000164.1 GCA_018896395.1 Verrucomicrobiota bacterium
AAAAAAAGAAAAGATTTTCCTTTTAAATTTAGCGTCCTTTCGCGTGTTTAGCGGGCAAACTCTTTGGGTTGCGGGCATAGCCCGCGTTGGTCAGGAATGGGCAATATGAAAATCGGGATTGCATGCGGCGGGACGAGCGGGCATATTTTCCCCGGCCTGGCGGTGGCCGAGGCCTTGCGCCGGCGCGGACATACGGTGGTTCTGTGGCTGGCGGGCAAGCCGGGCGAAGACCTGGCCCTGGCCGGATGGGTGGGGACGGTTGTGACGGTATATGCCCGCGGCGTGTCGTCCCATGCTCCGCGGGCGATGATCGCAACATGCTTCCGTCTGGTTCGGGCGGTCCTGCAATGTCGCCAATCCATGCAGCGCTTTTCCCCGGATGTACTCCTGGCCATGGGCAGTTATGCCTCGATCGGGCCGGTGCTCGCCGCGCGGTGGCTCAATATTCCCGTCGTCCTGCATGAGGCTAACGTTATTCCCGGCCGGGCCATCCGATTCCTGAGCCGCTGGGCTGAGGCCGTGGCCGTGGGATTCGAAGAAACGCGCCAGCATCTCACTCACCGCAGGCTTGTGGTAACCGGTATGCCCGTGCGGCAGCACGAGGAGAGTGGGAATCAGACGCCGGACGCCGGACGGCAGATGAAGCAAACGCCCAACGCCCAACGCCCAACGCCCAACATTGAATGTAAAACTGAAGAATGCAAAAGGCCGAGATCAGAAAGACGGACAACGGACGCTGGTACGCAATCAGAAATCGGCAATCCCGCGCAACGCGGGACAAGTCGGCAACCTGCCCCGCCCGTAGCGGGGTCGGAAATCGAAAATTGGGGCGCTTTGGCCCCATCGGTCTTCACCCTTCTGGTCATGGGGGGCAGTCGCGGGGCGCACCGGCTGAATGAGGTCGTTTCCCAGGCGATTCTCCGTCTGCATCGCGAAGTAAATTCGCTTAATGTGATTCACCTCGCCGGCCCGGCGGATGAGGAATCCATCCGGCAGGTCTATCAGCAGGCCGGTGTGCCGCACGCGGTGTTCGGGTTCCTGCACGACATGCCGCGGGCTTATCGGCAGGCCTCGCTGGCCATTTGCCGGAGCGGCGCTTCCACTTGCGCGGAACTTTCGTGTTACGGGGTGCCGGCTCTGCTGGTGCCGTATCCGTTTGCCATTCATCAGCACCAGGCGGCCAACGCCGATGCCCTCGCGTCGGCCGGCTCCGCCGATATTTGCGACGAACAAATTCTAAACGTGGATTGGCTGGTTGGCTATGTGGCCGGCCTGATGCGCGACACCGCGCGTCTGGCGCACATGCGGACGGCCGCGCTCCAGCGCGTTACGAACAATCCGGTCGCCACCCTGGCCGAGTTGGTGGAAGATGTGGGAGGCTGGAAGCACGTAGAGCGTTGAGCGTGGAGCGTAGAGCGTGGGACGACGGACGACAGATGACGGACTGAAGAATGGCCGTAGACCGTGGACTGTAGACTGTAGCCGGACGTCAGACAATGGAGAGAGATAAGAAAAATCAGCAATCAGCAATCCGAAGTCAGCAATTGTATGGACCATCAACCATTAACCATGAACCATCAACCATTCTTCCTATGACCGACGATCTTAATAACGTACGCCATTTGCTGGCCGGCAAGCCTGGCCATGTGCATTTTGTCGGCATCTGCGGGTTGGGGATGGCCGGGCTGGCCTACCATCTGAAACACAAGGGATGGCGCGTCTCCGGGTGCGATCAGCAAAGGCAGCCCATAGCGACGTGGCTGACCGCCGCCGGCATTGAAGTCCGGTGCGGACACGATCCCGCGCACCTGGTCGGCGTGGATTGGGTTGTGCGCACGACAGCTGTCCGACCGGACCACCCGGAAATTCAGGCGGCGTCGGCGCGAGGCCTTCCCGTATTCCAACGTGGCACTGTACTCGCCGCGCTCCTGTCCGGGTCCACCCGGGATGCCGGGTCCACCCGGGATGCCGGGTTCACCTCAATCATCGTCAGCGGCACACATGGCAAGACCACGACCACAGCCATGCTCACGCAGATTCTCTTGGCCGCCGGCCGCGATCCTTCCTATTGTATTGGCGGCGAATCGGCGCTCTTGCGCGTGGCCGGCACACCGGCTGTTGCCGGCGTGGGGAACGGCGACTGCCTGGTGGTGGAGGCCGATGAGAGCGACGGCACCCTGGCCTGTTACGAGCCGGATATTGCCGTGGTGACGAATATCGAATTCGATCACGCCGAGCATTTTGCCGACCTCACCGCTCTGCGCGCCTGTTTCGCCAATATGCTCCGGCAGGTTCGCCGGGTCATTGTCTATTGCGCGGATGATCCGGAAGCCCTTATGCTTTGCCGCGGCCACAGCCGGGGTGCCGGCCGCAGCCGGGGTGCCGGCCTTTCTCAGGCCGTCTCCTATGGATTGGCGCCCGCAGCCGAGTTGTCGGC
>JAHIMN010000165.1 GCA_018896395.1 Verrucomicrobiota bacterium
ATTTGAAACTTGGATTTTGGAATTTTGTTGGTGTGGCCATTCTTGATGTTTTCTTGTTTTTTGTGGTGGTTCCCAATGTTTAAGGTGCTAACCATGGCCCGAAATTCCATAACCGGCTTGCGAGTGCGCGATACTTTTCTGGAGTGGACCACGTTAGGTTCGGGCAAAAATGGCATCGAGGTGCTCGCTACCCGGCAGGTCCAGCTGGAAGGTCCGTCAGCTGACGGACTCACGGACCCGGGGCAACGCGCGGAGGCGATCCGCCGGCAGTGTCCCGATCTGACCGGCCCGGTAACCATTGGCCTGGCGCCCGGCCAGATGCTCATGCGGGTTGTGGATCTTCCCACCACCGACCCCGTTGAGATGGCCGACATGATCAATTTGCAAGTGGACCAGTTTTCACCGTTTCCCGAGGATCGCATGGCGGTATCCTGCGAAGTCCTGAGCGCGACGGAGACGACCTGCCGCGTGCTGATTGCGGCGGTGCCCAAGGAGCAGATTGAATCACTGGGCGAATTGTTTCGCCCGATCGGTGTGACCATCCGGCGCATAGACGCCGAGATCATGGGCTGGTGGCGCCTGCTGGCCGATCACGGCGCCATCCCGGCCCAGGGCCGGCATCTTCTGCTCCTGCTGGAACCATCCGGCGGTGTATGGATCGCCGTGCAGGATGGCCTGCCGCAGGCGGTCAAAGCCATCAGTCCCATGGAAGGCTTGACGCCGGAGGAATATGCCGAGGAACTGGCCGGCGACATGGGCGCCCTGATCGTGTCGTTGGATCTGGAATGCGGCGTGGTACCGGTGGGCGGCTTGGATTGCTGGAGCCGCGACCTGGATACGACCGTGATTGTCGCGCGCCTACAGCAGGAGTTGGGGCATACGGTGCGCCTGCAGTCGCTGAAGGTCCTGCCGCCCCTGAGCGAGGGGTTGGCGCGGCGTATGGTCAACCCGCCTTTTGCGGCGCATGCGCGTGCCCAAGGCATACAGGCTGTGCTGGACCTGGTGCCGGCGGCCTGGCGAACAGCGGCGACTTCCCAGCGTTTTCATAAGCGCCTGATCCTGGCCGTGGGTGTGGCGATCGGTCTCTGGTTGGTGGGGGTTGTGGGGTTATTCGTCGGGTTTCAATGGAATCGGTTGCAATTGAACCAACTTGAGGCGCGTTTGGTGGCACTGCAGAAACCGGTCGATGATGTACGAAGTCTGCAACGCCAGATTCATTCGTTTGAGACCTATCTCGACCGCCAGCGTTCGGCACTGGAGTGCCTGCGCGAAATCAGCGTCGTGTTGCCCAATGACGTGGATCTCACCTCATTCCAGTTCAAGAAGGGTAAAACCATTGCGCTCCGTGGCGAGGCGCGGGCCGTGGAGCCGATTTATGATTTTAAGAAATCACTGGATAAATCGCCGCTGTTCAAAAGCATCGAGATGGGCAGTACCCAGCCCAGCAAACGCAAGGACCTGACCGTGCAGACCTTCCAGATGAACGTCCAGTTGAAGGAGGACAAGCCATGAAACTGTCTTCCCGGGAAGTTGGGCTCGGTATTACCACCAGTGCGCTCTTGCTGTTCGGCCTGACCTTCCTGGTGGGTGCGCCGAAAATCAAGGTTTGGCAGGAGCGGATCGAGACCCAGAAGGCCCAAGTCCAGCGGATCGAAGTCTTGAAACGGCTGGTCGGAGACCGGGCGCGCTGGGACAAGCGGCTGGCAGGCTTGCACACGCGGCTGTCGCGGTATCCGGACGCCATGGATGTCACGGCTGACTACCTGAAAATCCTGGAGCGGGTGGCCAAGGATAACAATATTACACTGGTCAAGCGCAAGCCGCAAAAGGAGAAGCGGCAGGGCGACTGCTATGAAATGCCCATTGATTGCACCTGGGAGGGCGATCTGAACGGCCTGGTGCATTTTCTGTATGCGCTGGAACAGGAAAATGTGACCATGGACATGGAAGACCTGAGTGTCTCACTGGTGGCCGGCGGCAAGGAGCGGCTCAAGGGGAACTTTACCCTGATGTGCATATACACCCGCGAGGGGGGCGGCCCTCCGGTGTCGGAAACCAACGCGCC
>JAHIMN010000166.1 GCA_018896395.1 Verrucomicrobiota bacterium
GAACGCCACCAGTAATAGAGCAGACACTTGGCATACAATTCCTTGCGCGCGGCGAAAACGTCGTCATACTTCGCCGCCACCGTCAGGCAGGTTTCGAGGTAGGCATAACAACTGGGGAACCTCCGCCCATCCACAGTGCGAAACTGGTCGGGCATCGCCGGCCGCGTTCGCGGCGCGGCGTTCAGCGCCGCGTTACAAACGCGGTCCACCGTCGCATCCGGGCGCATGGCTTCCGCCACCGCCGTCGCCAGTACGGACGCCGCCGCAATCTCCACTCCCCGCACATGCATGTAGGCAATCGCCGGAACATCCACCACGACGTAATCCGGATCGGCCAGATGGTAAAGCCCCACCGGCTCGATGCACATCACCGACGTTCCCCCCACATTCCAATGTCCGGTAATGCGCGGATCCCAGCCGGCGCGAATCAAGTCGTAGGAATTCTTGTCAATGTACGGGAATAGATTCGCGCGATGCCACTGGTCGCACCACGTGCGGGCCAGATGCCGCGCCATGACGGGACGCCCCGCCCGTGACAAGTAAGTTTCCAACAGCAATATCATTTGCTGGTTGTCATCCTCGCTCTCAAGGCATTCCGGCTTCAGAATGGTTTGGATGCCGCCGGGATATTTCGCGTCAATTTCCTCCCAAGACCAACCCTCGACCGGCGAACCCATGGCGTTGCCAATGGAACTGGCCAGCAAGCAACCGTGGATCTTGTCTTCCAACAGGCTGTTTCCATTCGGCTTCCGGCGCAGTAACGTTTCATGAACGGCGATGATCGCCTTTTCCTGCTGATGGCGCTTGGCCACCACCGGAACGATCGAAAACCAGGGCTTGGCAATCCGTTCCGCCACGCCTAGCCAATCCGCCGGGAAAATAGCGCGCCCGTGCCGGGCACCAAGGATTGCGCCGGCGAGAATCGGAGCGCCGATCCTTTCGCCCGGCCCATAGAGCCGCGGCAGGGCGATCAACATCGCCATTAAAAACTGTGGCTCGCGATCCAAAGGTTTCAACAGTGGCAGAACAAAACGCAACGGATTGGGCGCCAGGCCATTGGGGTCCGGTCGGTATTGCGGGAATCCCTTCAGCCACCGGTCAATCTGCTCAACCCGGTTTTTTCCGGTGAACCAGCCGGCGGTTGAACGAACACAGTGGTTCAACTCATTGAAGATCTCCGGATTGTTTTCCTGTGCCAGCGTGAACACCGCGCGGAGAATTGCCTCGGGCTCGTTGCCCGGATCAAACGCCGCGGCAATCGCGGCCGCCGCCAGGCCCGCCCAATCGGCGCCCAGCCGCGGTTGGCTCACGGAAGCCAGCTCCACGCCGTCCAGATAGGCGTACTCCGGATCGCCGTGATGAAAGATACCCACCGCCGGCATGGCGTTAACCATCAGGCTGGAGGGGAACGCACCGAGGCCGCTCAGGCGCGGGTGACAGCCTTCGTGTAGCAGCTCCTGGATGGCATGGATTTGCATCCACCACGTGGAAGGTGGCGAAACAAACCCGCGGCTGGCGCGCAGTTCCGCGCCGAAATCTTCGGGGGTCACCCGCCCGCCCTTGTTCAAGTAAACGCGGACCCCCAAGTCAATCAGGGGCGTCAACTTGGGACAAATCCCATGCAGTGCATAGGGTCGGCTTTTCAAATACTGGCGTTCCTCAGCCGGGCTGGTCGGCGTTAATATTAAATGGAGCAGTTCCGCGGCATCGGCGACGAGCACGGCATCCGGCCGGGTCTGCCGCAGCCAGGCAAGTTCAGCGCCGATTGCCGCACCCAGAAGACAACCTTCGATTCGATCTTTCAAAGTCAGTTTGACTCTATGATGAGCATTGTTATTTCTTTTTTTCATAGGGAGTATTGCCTCCTTGTTTTTTAATCCTTAAAAAGATCCCACAGCCGGCGCATGATTTCCAGGTGCCCATTGCTTCTCAGCAACGGCTCGATTTTCATGGCGATCAGCTTGGCGGCGATGTTCCAGCACTTGTGGCAAACCTGGGAGGCGCGTTGCAGTGCCTGCGTGCCGTCTTCACGGTAGGGATATGAGTCAATGCAATACCAGCCCTTGTAGCCGAGGAGGCGCGTCCAATAGAAGAATTCGATGAAATCCCAGACATTCACCGAACCCGGAATCATGTCGTGGTCCCAGTCGCGGTAGTTATCGTTGACGTGAATCTGCTGGAGCCGCCCTTCGCTCATTGCCAGCACGGCGCACTCGGCCGGATTTTCAAGGGCGGCGAGACTGTGGCCTACATCAAGAGTAATGCCGACGCCCGGTTTGTTGATCTTGGAAACAAGCCACATCGCTTTGCCCGCATTGGCGATATACATGTTCGCGCGCGGCTCCTTGCACTTGTATTCGATGCTGATCGGCATTTTCGGATTATGCTCCGCCACCTCGCTGATGCCCTCTACCATCCACTTCCAGGCGTCGGCATAGTGACCCTGAAAAATATAGTCGAATCCGTCATGGCCGGGCCACAGATTGATGTCCGGCGCGCCGGCCTCCACGGCCGCATCAATGGTCTCTTTGACGCGCGCGATGGCGGCACGGCGGATCTTCAGGTCGTGGTTTGTGAAGGAACCAAGTTTGAAACGCGCTTCTGTGTAAATGTTGGTGTCCAGCGTGGCGAGTTTCAGGCCGTGGTTCTCCAATGTTTTCCTCAGCGCTGCGCCGGTTTTAACGCTGCACGGCCAGCCGTATCCGACACCGGATATGCCTTTGA
>JAHIMN010000167.1 GCA_018896395.1 Verrucomicrobiota bacterium
CCTGAGTACGCGGAAGGTTGGCCATGCTGTTCGGAAAGAAAAAGAATAACGTTATTGACCGGCGAATCAATGAGCTCCGGAAAGAAATGAAGCGCGTCCGGGGCGAAATGAAGACCGCCTCGCGGCCGGGAGCGGCGCAAGCGCCCATACCCATGCCCGTGCCGCGTGTTTCCGCGGCATCGGGACCGGTGTTTGGAGCGAAGCCGCCGCTGGGTAAGGCGGAAAATGATTTGTTTGCCCACGCGGCGTGCCAGTCGGAGGCCGGCGGCGCCACGGCGACGGGGCGTCCGTTCGCGGGCGATAGCGGCTATCCCGCGCTCTTTGATCAGCCGGACACCAATCCGCAGACGGTCCGCAAAAAATTCGCCAATTATTTCATGGCCGGCCACTTCCAGAACCTGCGGCCCTTGCGCCAGGAAAGCCGGATTGTTAGAAACAAGGCCATTGTGATGGTGATTCTGGTGCTGGCGCTCATCTTCTGGCTGGTGTATTATCTGCAGACGCATTGATTGAACAACATAAGGAGTACCGAGAATGAAAACCGGAATGCTGTTCGGTTGCGTGGTGATGGTGGCGGCGGCCGTGGGCGCAGCGCCGATGCGCGTGGCCTTGCTGGACTTTGACAACCAGGCCAGTGTGTCTGCGGATGCGGCCGTGGTGGGCGGCGTGACGCCCAAAACCCTGGCAGACAAGGGCGTTTTTGCGCTGGGCGCCGTGCTGGCGAACGACCCGGCTTACGTGCTCATTGATCGTCGGGATTTTATTGCCCAGATCCAGTCGCTCTCCTTGACCGATAACGATAAAAAGACCTCGGTCAAGCCGTCCTTCCTGCGGGCGGCCCAGGCGGTGAATGCGGACGCGGTCCTGCGCGGAAACCTGCTGAGCTATTCACCCGGCAAGGAAGTGGTCAATCAGGGTGGATTAAAGACCGAATTTCAAACCCTGACCCTGCGCGTGGTCCTCGAGGCGTTGGATACCCATGACGGCACAGTGATCGCCATGGCGGAAGGCGCCGCCAGCCGCAGTTTCCGGCAATCGGATGTGCATCAGACGGTGGTGGGCGAGGATGAGCTCGTGCAGTTACTGCAGGCGGCCCTGACCAAGGCCGTGCCGGTCATGAACGAAAAACTGCAGGCGCGCCTGGCCCAGCAGAACAACCGGCCGAAAATAAAGCTCTCGGTAAAAGCCGGCGCGGCGGACCCGGCCATGGTGGAGATTGACGGCATGTTGATCGGCACGACGCCCCTGGCGAATTTTCAGGTGTATGCCGGCGACCACGTGATTACGATCGGCAAAGCCGGCTACCAGGACATCAGCAAGCAGATCCTGCTCAAGGCCGATACGGCCATCGAGGTCCCGCTCTTCCGCACCAAGCTGAGCGCCGAGGAAATGAAAGACGTGCTGGATAAAGCGCGCGTCAACGTCATTGCCGGCACCGGCGGCGTCGAACCCGCCTGGATCATCAATACGATTGATTCGGGGAAATAAGGCATGGTTCAAGGTTCAGCGGTTCACGGTTCAACGGTTGCCGATTTTCTATCGAATTTTTTAACCGTGAACCTCCCAACCGTGAACCATTGAACCATGCCTCATTTCCCCACGTCCCGGCAGAATGAGATGAAGGTATGACCGCGGCGGGCGATGGGGGCGGTGATGATTTTACTGCCCAGCGGGGCGCCGGCGGCGCTCTTAAAGACCACGGTGTAACTCTTCAAGTCGGCGGGGCAGGGGACGCGGGCTACTTCCAACCACAGGGGCAGAGTTTCCCAACAGCGGGTGTCCGGCGCCTCCATCGCAAATAGCGCCAGCCAGACCAGTGCGCCCAAGGCGCTATTTTGTTGATTCACGGCCTCGGAAATCGCGATTTTCGTAGCGATGCGCGTAGCGTCCTTGGCCAATTGAATGGCGGCCAGCCGGCGCTGGCTGGCACCCATCAGGGCGGCTGTATTGGCAAACGGATAACTGCGGCCCAGATATTCGTCGTTGCAGTAGATTTCCGCATAGGGCGGAGACTGGGAATAAAAATCACCATAGATCTCACCCACCGGCAGGCGACCCAGGGTGATGAAACAAACCAGTTCCGCCGGTTCGGTCTGCAACGCGGTCTTGGCAATGGGCATTGCAAAACGGACGACATTAGTCCTGGGCAGGATATCGCCCGAAAGCGGGTCAATCAGGATGTTGCTTGTTAACAGTCCGGCGGCGGCCCGATACTGGATGGCGGCATTGCCCTCGTCGTTGATCAGTTCCAGGCAGAACCCGGCCATGTAGCGGCCGTAGGCGATATCCGGGAACCCGTCCAGGGCCTCCAGCTTCTTGATAATGTTGCGGGCGCAGATGGCGGCGTAATCCCAGTTTGAATCCGCAAGGTAATCCTTGGCCAGGAACGCATACATCAGCGTGCGCTCGAACGGCATGCCGCGGAAGGAAAGCGTGCGGTCATTCACGATCAGGCTGGACGCGCCCTGGAAAACGCTGTAGGTATCCAGCTTGGCGTCCAGATCCCCCGCCCGTCGCCAGTCCAGGGCGCTATCCTCGTATTGGCCGAGGTTTTGGCGGATCATGCCCCGCTCCATCAGGCACAGAATCTCGTCCTTGTCATCCTTGGGGATGGCGGCCAGATTAGTGTTGGCCTGCTCGAACCTCCCCGCGTAGAAATTAGCGCGCGCCGTTTGGAGTGGCGGGGATGCACAGCCGGCCAGGAATCCGGCCAGGCACACCGCCAACACCGCCCCGCACCGGAAGAACGGGGGCATTCCCGGAAACGCCTGACGCATGTTACCATCCAATAAGTGGCTCTCTGGCCGTGCGCGCGAATTCTTCCTGCGTGGACCAGCCGATGATCCCGGTTTCGAGATCGGTGATTTCGATGGTCAACTGGTAATACACCAGTTCCGTCTTGGATACCCGGACCTGTTTCCCGGTTTGCTTTTGCATTTCGATGAGTGCACCGGTCAGCATGAATTTTGCCCCTAACTGTTTGCCGACGGCCGTGCGGGTGTCATCGGTGGCGTTCTGGGCCTGGAAGCCCTGTTCTTTCATTAACTCCTGGCGGCGGCTTTCATTGACAAATTGAAAGATCGGA
>JAHIMN010000310.1 GCA_018896395.1 Verrucomicrobiota bacterium
CCCGCCGCGAGCATGCGCCCGGGATCGGAGCCGTGTACCACATAAATCGTGGACGTGCTCCCGGATCCGGATGCCGCCCACGCCATACGCGGCAGGCACACACTGCTGACCGCCGTGGCGGCCAGGCCGGTCATAAATTGGCGGCGACTGATACGAGCATTCATGGCGGGACTGTGTTTTCAATCATTTTGCCCAGACATGCATTAAGTATTGCATATTCCCGGTCACACCGCAACAGCGCCGGAAGTTCGGCGTAAATTCTAATTATGGCCGCCGATCGCATGGCCCACCTCCATCATTTGTAAATTTTCTGGACACGCCGGCCATTTCGTGCAAAACTTTTATTGATTTGCCAACCGTGGCATCAATTAAAACCCTTAACTCGCGATGAAAACCAACTTGCGTGTATCCATTGACCGGGAGCGGTGCAAAGGCTGTGAACTGTGCATCCCCGTATGTCCCGGTCATCTGCTGATCATGACGGCCACCCTGAATCGCAAAGGCTATCATGTCTCGGAAACCGCACGCGCTGCGGAGTGCCTGGGCTGTCTGAAATGCGCCCGGATGTGCCCCGAGGCCGCCATTGAAATACTGAATGTCCCATGAAAAAGCCTGACGACGCTTTTTTCTCCCGTGTGCTCATGATGGGCAACGAAGCCGCCGCAGAGGCCGCCATCCGCGCTGGCTGTCAGTGCTATTTCGGCTATCCAATTACCCCGCAAAACGAGCTGACGGCATACATGGCCAAGCATATGCCGGAACGCGGCCGCGTGTTCATCCAGGCCGAAAGCGAGCTGGCCGCCATCAGCATGGTGTTCGGGGCTTCCGTGGCCGGGGTACGCTCCATGACCAGTTCGTCATCACCGGGCATCAGCTTGAAGCAAGAGGGCATTTCATACCTGGCCGGCGCTCAATTGCCCGCCGTGATTATCAACGTCCAGCGTGGCGGGCCGGGCCTGGGCAGTATTGATCCCTCGCAGGGTGATTACTTCCAAGCCACCAAGGGCGGCGGCCACGGAGATTATCATATCATCGTGCTGGCACCGGCTTCCGTCCAGGAAATGCACGATATGACTCTGCAGGCATTCCGCCTGGCCGACCATTACCGCATCCCGGTCATGATCCTGGCCGATGGGCGCGTGGGCCAGATGATGGAACCCATTCGACTGCATGAAGATCCGCCGTCACCGGCCCCGCCCAAGCCGTGGGCTCTGACCGGCGCCAAGGGGCGACCACCTCAATGCATTCGTTCTCTTTTCGTGGAGGAAGGGGCATTGGAAAAACATAACCATGAACTGCAGGCCTGCTACCGCCAGATCACCGCGGCCGAAACGAAAGCGGAGGAAACGGAGACCGGGGACTGTGAATGGCTGATCGCCGCCTGGGGCACCTGCGCCCGGATCAGCAAGGGGGTGGTCCGGAAGGCACGCGCCCAGGGCATCAAGGCCGGCTTGGTGCGTCCCATTACGTTATGGCCGTTCCCGTATGAACGTCTGGCCCGTCTGGCACACCAGGTCAAGGCCCTGCTGGTCGTGGAAATGAACTGCGGCCAGATGCTCGAGGATGTGCGCCTGGCAGTCAACGGCGTGGCGCCGGTCCATTTCAGCGGTTATCCCGGCGGCCGGGTGCCGACCGAAACCGATGTGTTGAACGCCTTGACCGCACTGGCCCTCGCAGCGAACAGAAAACACAGCAAAACAATTTGAGGGCCTTTCAAAGTTTTTTAATCCGTGGCTGAATATTCAAAGCAGTGTTTATGAAAATACCCAAGAATAGTTATCAACGCCCGGCTTCGCTGACTGATGCCGCCATGCACTACTGCGCCGGTTGCGGACACAGCACCGTTCATAAACTGCTGGCCGAAGTGCTGGATGAGCTGGAGATTCGGGAGCGCACGATTGGCGTAGCGCCGGTAGGGTGCGCCGTGTTCGCCTATTTTTATCTTAAGTGCGATATATCGGAGGCGGCGCATGGCCGGACCCCCGCGGTCGCCACGGGCATCAAGCGCGCTTTGCCCGACCGCATCGTATTCAGTTACCAGGGAGACGGCGACCTGGCCGCCATCGGCATGACCGAAACCATCCACACCGCCAATCGCGGCGAGCCGATTACGGTCATCTTTATCAACAACACCGTTTATGGCATGACCGGCGGCCAAATGGCGCCAACCACGCTGGTGGGCCAACAAACCGCCACTTCACCGGCCGGGCGCCATCCGGCAACCATGGGATGCCCAATCCGCATGTGCGAATTACTGAACACGCTGGATCAGCCCTATTACATCGAGCGGGTCGCGCTCGACAGCCATGCCGGCGTGGTCGCCACTAAAAAGGCGCTGTTAACCGCCTTTCAGTCCCAAGTGGCCGGCAAAGGCTACAGCTTCGTGGAAGTCCTTTCTCCCTGCCCGATCTATTTCCGGTGCTCGCCGCAGAAAGCCCTGCAGTTTGTCGGTCGGGAAATGGCCGCGCAATTCCCCGTGCGGATTTTCAGGAAGGAAGGAGTGCCCGTCCATGCATGAACGTATTCTCATAGCCGGATCCGGCGGACAGGGGATCGTCTCGTTAGGCAAACTGCTGGCCCGCCTGGCCGCCGAAACCATCCAGCACGTCACGTTCTTTCCCGCCTACGGCGCCGAAGTCCGCGGCGGCACATCCAATTGCCAGGTGATTCTTTCCGCGAATGAAATCGCGGCGCCCATCGCGGAAATGTTTGATTCCATGC
>JAHIMN010000168.1 GCA_018896395.1 Verrucomicrobiota bacterium
ATGGCCCGCAACCCGATAAATTCCAAGTTCCAAAATCCAAATTCCAAGGAATAGTCAAATTCCAATAAAAACAAAAAATCCTGGTTTTATTTCCGTTGTTTATCTTCACCTTAATTGATTGTATTTCCTTGGAATTTGAAACTTGGATTTTGGAATTTTGATCGCGTGTCCATTCTGCCGCCGGTACACCGCCCGTTCTGTCACTACCGCGTCCAGGCGAATATCCCGCGCGTTCATCGGCACGCGCTCAATCATCTGACATTCCAACGCCAGCCCAACCTTGAACGCTTGTTGCAGGGCCGTTCCCGCCAGCAGGCGATCGTAATAGCCGAGGCCGTGGCCGACCCGGCCGCCGATGCGGTCAAACGCCAGCCCCGGTATTACCACCAGGTCCACGCGCGTGGGCGTCGCCCAACGTGGGCGGGTGGGCTCCGGCACGCCCCAATGGCCAGCCTTCACGGGATCGTCCGGCCGAAGTCGGGCCAGGTCATAACGCAGAACCTTTTTTCGATAAGCCGGCACCAATACCTGCTTGCCGGTTTTCCAGCAGGCCGCCAGAAGAGCCCAAGTCTGGGCCTCGGTCGGCAAAGCCAGGTACACACACACCCGCCGCGCCGCCGCCCATTCCGGAAGCTTCATCACCACGCGCTGAATCCGCGCGCTGGCCTGCCGGATACCCAGCGGGGTCAGGGCGACGCGCCGTGCACGCATATTGGTTCGGATGGATTCTTTGCGGGTCATAGCAGAATTGCCGATTTTCGATTTCTGATTTCTGATTTCCGATTTCCGATTTCTGACTTCTGCATTCTACATTCTGCATTTGATGCGTTGCTTTCCATGCTCCTTCTTCATTGGGTGTTCGGCGTTCGAAGTTGGGCGTTGGACGTTTGCTTCGCTGTTCTGCCTTCCGTCCTCTGCCTCCCGCCGCATCTGGTCCCACTGTTCCAGGCGTTGTTTCAAGGTGTCCTCGTACCCCTGGCTGGTCGGCTCGTAATACACCGCTGAAGTTGGCATGTAGGCCTGGTCCACAAAATGGTCCTTATACTCATGGGCATACTTGTAGCCCGTATGGCCAAGGCGCTTGGCACCCTGGTAACTCGAACCCCGCAGGGGTTTCGGCACCGGGAGCACGCGGCCTTCCTTGATATGCAAGAGCGCTTTTTCGACCGCCAGATAGGCGGCATTGCTTTTGGGCGCGCAAGCCAAATAGGTCGTGACGTGCGACAGAATAATCCGGGCTTCCGGCAAGCCGACGAATTCCACGGCGTGCAGGCCCGCTACGGCCATCAGCAGGCCACGCGGGTCGGCATTGCCGATATCTTCCGAGGCCAGGATAATCAGGCGCCGGGCGATGAAACGGGGATCCTCGCCGGCATAGATCATCTTGGCCAGCCAATACACGGCGGCGTGGGGATCGGAGCCCCGCACGCTTTTGATGAAGGCGGAAATCGTGTCGTAATGGCCGTCATCATCACGGTCATAGACCACGGCTTTTTTCTGGATGGAATCCTCGGTGATGGCACGGGTGATATGGATGCGTCCCTGGGCGTTCGGCGGGGTCGTCAGGGCGGCGATTTCAAGGGCGTTGAGTGCCCGCCGGGCGTCGCCTTCGCAAACCCGCGCCAGGTGCGCGAGCGCATCGTCATCGGCGTCCAGGGGCGCGCCGCCCAGTCCTGAGCCTGTCGAGGGGCCCAGTCCGCGCTCGTCGGTCAGCGCGCGGCGCAGGAGCGCGATGATGACCTCCTCGGTGAGCGGCTCCAGCTCGAAAATCTGGGAGCGGGAGGTGAGCGGACTGTTGATAAAGAAAAAGGGATTATGGATCGTGGCGCCGATCAGGATGATGGCGCCGTCTTCAACGTAGGGCAGCAGGATATCCTGTTGGGATTTGTTAAAGTGGTGGATTTCGTCAAGGAACAGGATGGTTTGCGCGCCTTCGCGCCGGCGACGTTCGAAAGCCGCTTGCAGAAGGTCGCGCAGGACGGCCACGTTGGCCAGGGCCCCGCTCGTTTTTTCAAAGTGCCGGTGGGTGACCCGGGCAATGACTTCCGCCAGCGATGTTTTGCCGCAACCGGGCGGACCGTAGAGGATCAGGCTGGCGAGCCGGTCCGACTCGATGGCGCGCCGCAACAGTTTGCCGGGGCCAAGCATGTGGTCCTGGCCGGCGATTTCTGCCAACGTCTGCGGACGCATGCGCGCGGCCAGCGGCGGGCGGGCGCCGGACGCCTCGGGATTCTGCTTGTTGAAGAGGTCCATACCGTCCCCTGAAAATGAATACCCCACCTTGGCCGTGACGGAGTCAATTTCTGTTCCATAGAACAAGGTGGGTGCTTTAGCCCGTGGGTTCCAGGTCCCTGCTTAAGGGCATATGGGCGCCACGGAATTCAAGCTCCCCGGTAGCATTATTAACGGGTCAGAGATTTGGCTCGTAACCACGCACCAGGCAGGGTACTCATCTAAGGGCGAAGCGATTCTGTGCGCAGAACCACTCCTGTAGGCTGTTAAAGAACAATATGCGGCTGATGGCGCGGGTCTTGGGGCGTGCTGTTCAACCCCAAAGTCGGTATGCGCTTGTTGCAAACACCGCCCCCGGAGTGCCACGCCGCCGTTTTGCTTGTCATCGCTGCCATCAACAGGCCGCCCGGCTGGAAGCCGGCCGACCCCATCGCCACAGGCATGGCATCCATGCCTGAAAAGAATCGCCATATGTTCTGCAAACAGTCTTCTATGAATCCCAGCATACTGCCTGTTCCCTCACCCGCGCGCCCCTTGTTGGGCCGCCGATGTCATGCTCCGTCGCAAAAGTCTCGGCCGTTATCCTTATCTGATTTCCACGGATATCTCGTCCCGGAGCCGGTCCTTGATGGCCTCGTGAAGCCGATTGACTTCATCGTCCGTCAGGGTCCGTTCCCCGGACCGATAAGTCAAGGAGTAGGCCATGCTCTTACAGCCTACACCTATCTCATCACTGCTAAAGATATCAAAGAGTTCAACGGTTGTCAACTCTTTTGGCGCAATCTTCCAGATGGCGTTTACGATGTCAACGTGCCGGAGGCGGTTATTGATACGCAGGGCAATATCGCGCGTGACGGAGGGATACACCGGCAGGCACTCCGCGGCGGGGACGGTGGTTACGCGCTCCAGGAGCGGCGCCAGTCGCATTTCCAAAACCGCCACGGGTTCAACTAAGCGCCACTCTCTGCGGAGCGCTTCGCGGACGAGACCAAAGACCCCGCAGGGTATTCCATCCAGCGTGATCACCGTGGAGCGGTTCTTTTCAAAACAACCCAGGTCATAAAGCGCGGGGGGCGTTGTCGTCGCCGGCAGTTCCTGGAAAGCAAGTCCGGCCCCCTGGCCGAGTCCGGCCCTCTGGCCGAGTTCGGCCCTCTGGCCCTCGCCCGCGGGACGTTCATCCACGCGAATGAACAGCTTGCGGCACAGGGCTTCCAGAATGCCTTTGAGCCACAGGAAACTGTCGGTTTCCGCGAGGGCGGAGCGCTTAGCATAGCCGGTGCGGCCTACCGGCCCCATCAGGCCGATGGCTACGTGTTCTTCTTCGGTGTCCGCCTGCTGATCATTCCGAAAAAAAACACGGCCGATTTCAAAAAAAGCGGCTTCGGCAATTTGGCGCGAACGATTGCGGCCGAGGGTCTCGATCATCTGCGGCAAAAGCGCATCGCGCAAAATGGCCTGGTCAACGCTGATGGGGCGCGGCAACACGATGCGCTGGGCGGTACGCGCGGTATCGCACAGGTCCAGCAGTTTTTCGGATACCAGGCTGTAATTTATGATTTCGGTAAGACCCAGCCCTACGAGCGTGTCCCGGCACGTGATCGTGGCGCGGATGAACGCGTCGTTGACGCCCGGCTTGCCTGGGCGAAGCGCTCTCGCCTGAGCGGAGCGCTCCGGCGGAGCCTGGTCGGCAGAGCCTGGCACGAACCGGCTATGCGGCAAGGCCGGCGGAATCTTATCCAGGCCGTACAGGCGTGCCACTTCCTCGATCAGGTCCACTTCGGCTTCCAGATCCGGGCGAAAGGTCGGGACCTTTACCGTACAGCTTTTTTTATTGCGGTCCACGACGGTGAGTGTCAACGCCTCAAACAGACTGGCGATCTCGTTGTTCTGGATGTCCACGCCCAGCAGGTCGCGGACGCGGTCAAAACGGCAGACGATGCTCCGATCTTTGGGTTCAACGGGGAAACAGTCCACCACACCCCGGGCAACCGTGGCCCCGGCATGTGCGACCATGAGCGCCGTAGCCCGTCGACTGGCCCAATCCACCCCGCAAATATCCACGCCGCGTTCAAACCGGTAGGAGGATTCAGAGGAAAGACCCAGGGTCTTGGACGTATTGCGGATCAGCGCGGGCTTGAAGCAGGCGCTTTCCAGGACGACGTCGCGCGTGGTGGCGAGAATGCCGCTTTGGGCTCCACCCATGACGCCGGCGATGGCCACGGGCGACTTTGCATCGGCAATGACCAGCATGTCCGCTGTCAGCTTGCGTTCCACCGCGTCCAATGTTGTCATTTTTTCGCCCAGTGTCGCCCGGCGCACCACGATGCGGCCCTCTGGCCGAGTCCGGCCCTCCGGCCGAGTCCGGCCCTCCGCCAGCAGGGCGAGATCGAATGCATGCAGGGGCTGGCCGCACTCGAGCATGACGTAATTGGTAATGTCCACGATGTTGTTGATCGGCCGAATCCCACAGCGCGCCAGGCGCAGACGCATGGCCAGGGGACTCGGAGCAATCTTGACGTCTCTCAAGAGCCGGGCCGTGTAGCGGGGACAACCCTCCGCGTCCTCGACGGCCACGGTCAGTCCGTCCACCGCTGGTGCGCCGGTTTCCGGAAACTGGATGGAGGGCAGGTTTAGCCGACAGCCGTAGAGGGCCGCCACTTCACGGGCAATGCCCAGGATGCTCAGGCAGTCGGGCCGGTTGGGCGTGACTTCGATCGTCAGTACGATATCGGGTCCGCCCACGACCTCGATCAAGGGCGTGCCGGTGGGGGTGTCGCTTGGCAACTGCATGAGCCCGGCATGGTCTTCCGAGAGCCCGAGTTCGTCCTCGGCGCAGAGCATGCCGAAGGAGGCTTCCCCGCGGATTTTGGCGCTCTTGATTTTCATGCCATTGGGCAACACGGCGCCGATGGCGGCGAACGGGACCTTGTCG
>JAHIMN010000169.1 GCA_018896395.1 Verrucomicrobiota bacterium
GCTTGCTACCATCCTGGCCGAACAGAACATTTGAACCCATTGCAGTCGCTGCAACGCCAGTCGCTGCCATACCCAGAAAATTTCTCCGACTCATGTTTGTCGTCTTGTTCTCCCTTCACAAACCTATTTTACCTCCTAACGTCATGAATCATGTGTTCGAAATCCGCGCCGCGCGGGTTGAGAATCGCATGCATTCAGTTGTTGGCAATTTCTATCTATTCCAGCCGCCATTTTGCTCTTTGAATTCTATCTTCGATAATGTCGGTGATCTTCTTCTGAATATCGCTACGGTACGGACGGGTATTTGTGTCGATCGTCGGGTGGAGATAGCGGATTGTTACATCAATCTTATAGTTCCTGCCTTTTAATTCGTTTGTCGTAACTGGACTAGATCTTGGCATCATGTTTGAGACTTCTCGCTCCTTGTTGAGTTGATCGGCGAGATTGGCCG
Source organism: Verrucomicrobiota bacterium (assembly GCA_018896395.1). Taxonomy (GTDB): domain Bacteria; phylum Verrucomicrobiota; class Kiritimatiellia; order JAAZAB01; family JAAZAB01; genus VSJD01. The sequence continues at coordinate 452 of JAHIMN010000169.1, forward strand.
AGGTCTTGAAGGTGCAGATTCCAATTCCGAGTCCCATATCTAGGTTCGTGGAAATCCATTGCTGAACTACGGTTGCGACATTCCCGGTGACTGGCAATCCGTCATAATCGCCAAGATGCGTCTGGTTGCCAACGAGAGTAAAGTCAGATGAAATGGCGGCAAGGTTGTTTGATGACGGCAGGACTCCGGCGGCTCTATCAGCGGTCCAACGCAGTTCTTGCCCCGATGCTACACTGCCGCAAATCATTATGGTCGCAATCACTGTGACCCATGTTTTCATCATTTATTGCCAATGGGGCGCTGAGTCTCATGTCCGCTCAAGGGCGAGCTTGATCGCCACTTGAGCGGCGTGAGGCTCCAGTGGCTGGTTGGGACGCGCGAAGCGCGGACCGACCGGACACTGGCGAAGCAGCGCCCCATTGAGCCGACGCGCTTCGCGTCGGCTCAACATGGTATTATGCCTCAATAATAGCATCCCGTCGGTACCTAACCGCGTAATGATATCAGCCCAGAAACCGCTTAACAAGCCGTATTTCCGGTGAGATTCCGGTCAGATTATAACACGGGTGTCAATATCGCACATGGCTGCCAGGCGCGTCTGCCCCGCTAACAAAACCTTGCCCAGTTATCACCAAAAAATTTGTCTTACACCCATTCAGGCCATAACCACGTCGGCGGGACGGCCGCACTGGCGGCAGGCATGGTTGATGATGCCGACGACGCGCGTGGTGTACCCCTGCCGGACGATCAGCTCCTGGGCGCACTTCGGGCAGAGCGTATTCTGCCCCGCGCCCGTCATCACATTGCCCATGTAGACGTAGGCCAGGTCCCGCTTGCACCGGGCGTGAGCGCGCTCCAGCACGGCCGTCGGCGTGGACGGGATATCCATTTTGTATTCCGGGTGGTAGGCGCTCAGGTGGAGCGGCGTCACCCGACCCAAGTTCGCGGCCATCCAGGCCGAGACCTGGCCGACCTGTTCCTCGCCGTCATTCAACCCGGGGATCAGCAGGCTGGTAATTTCCACGTGACCGCCGGAGGCCACCGCCTGCCGCGCGAACCGGAGCACGGGCGCTAATGCGCCGCGACATTGCTGTTTATAAAAGGCCTCGTCCATGCTCTTGATGTCAATGTTCAGCGCGTCAATGTACGGCAAGAGGCCCGCCGCGGGCTTTTCCTCGATAAACCCGTTAGTCACCAGCACATTGAACAGGCCCGCCGAACGGGCCAATCGCGCGCAATCCTGAACAAACTCATAATTGATCAGCGGCTCGTTGTAGGTATAGGCGATGCCCGGGGAATTCTGATCCCGGGCGGCCTGCACCACCTCGTCCGGCCGGAACGATTGCGCTTGCGCGTTGACGGCCTGGGAAATCTGCCAGTTCTGGCAGAACCGGCAAGCGAAGTTACAGCCCCATCCGCCGATGCTGAAAATGGTGCTCCCGGGATGAAAATGGAACAGCGGTTTTTTCTCGATCGGATCGTTATGCCGGGCCGAGAGCAGGCCGTACCCCGCCGCCACCAGTTCGCCATCAACCACCCGCCGAATGCCGCACAAACCCGTCTTCTTTTCGGCTATCACGCAGTGATGCGGGCAGAGTTCACATTGAATTTTCCCCGATTCGGTTGTTCGCCAGAACGCCGCGCTCTTCATGTTCACCTCCATCATTCCCCAAGCGCATGATGAGAAAAAAAACCATATAATGCAAGCACTTAACCCTTCGCCACGCCGCAAGGCAAACCCTGAGCAAGCCCGCTTTACGGGGCGCGTCGAAGCCCGCAGGGCGGATATTTCACGCCAAGCGTGAAATATCCGGGTTAACCATTGCGGACCCTATCCATGCCGATCGAAAAAAAACATTGACACCCGCACCTGAAATGGCCATGATAATCATGAAAAGGACGGTTCACGTTCAATCATGTCTTAAAGGAGCCAAGCGATGAAAACCATTTCCCACGCGATAGTGTCGGGTGCGGCAATCGGCGGCTTGCTGGTACTGACCGGATGCGCAATGTTCCGGCAAAAAGTGGAGGACAGGGATGTTGCCAACCTGCCGGCCTATGACGCCACCTACGGGGCCCAGGACCTGCGCAAACTGAGCGACAAGGTGGCCACGAGCATCGCCACGAGCGATTTCATCAAGAACCAGCCCGGCAATCTGATTATGATCATCTATGGCATCCAGCCCCGCACGACCACCTTTGTGGATACCCAGGCCATGACCGATCGCCTGCGGAATATCCTGATGCAGAAGAGCAAAAACAAGATTCAATTTGTCAATGAAAGCC
>JAHIMN010000170.1 GCA_018896395.1 Verrucomicrobiota bacterium
GCAGGCCGAGGGCATTGCGTCCCTGCTCCTGCTCAATAAGGCCGACCTACCGGAGGCGGCCGGGCACCTGGCCGATCTCCAACGCGAGTATCCCGAGGCCCTGGTCGTTTCGGCGCTGGAACGCCAGGGCCTAAACATGCTGAAAGAACGCATGGCCGCCTTGATGAAACCCAGTGCACCGCACGCACCGCGCGCCCCCTTGCCTTGAGCACGAAGGCATGCTATAATACATGGGTCAAAAGGAGATATTTATGATTCTGGTCAACATCATGAACATATCGCTTTCGAACATGGGGTTCGTGGTCTTCCTGCGGGGCGGGACCGACACCGACAAACGCACCCTGCCTATTTTCATCGGCGCCACGGAAGCACAGGCCATCGCCCTGCACCTGGAACACGTGACTGTACCGCGGCCCCTGACCCATGACCTGCTGAAAACCGTCATGGACAATCTTGAGTGCCGCATGAAGCGGGTGGAAATCTGCGCCCTGCGAGAGAACACGTTTTTCGCCAAATTGATCCTGGAATGGAACGGCGTGGAATCGGAGATTGACGCCCGCCCCAGCGACGCCATCGCCCTGGCCCTGCGCTGCACGGCCCCCATTTACGTGGCGGAAGAGGTCATGGAGGCGGCGGGCGTTATCCTCGATGAGACGACCCAGGGCGGAGCGGGCTCAAACGCTGAGCCGCCGAGCCACCGTCTTGCGCCGGCTGAAGCCCTTAAACAGAAACTTGCCAAGGCCGTGGTAGAAGAACGGTACGAGGACGCCGCCGCCCTGCGGGATGAATTAAAAAAGCTGTCGCAGACGAATTAGCCTGAACCATTATGTCTTGATGGCAGGATGCTGCAAACGCTTGGTCAGGACGTGCATCTTGAACGCGTTCATCTCGGCCACGTCCGTCTCCTTGAATCCCTCTTTGAGGCACAGCTGAAGGGCCGCCTGCATGGTGTCGGTGCCGCGGAAGGTTACGTTCTGATATTGCTGTTCGAAACAGAACGTCAGGGCCTTTTGCAACAGTTTCGCTCCATACCCCTTGCCCCGAAATGCCTTGTTCAGAAAAATCCGCCGCAGAAGCGCCGTGTCCGGCGCATCCTCCTTGATGGCCACGGTGCCGATGATGACACCGTCCTTTTCGGCCACGAGAAAAACATCCTTCTGACCCCCGTAATAGCGCGCGGGATCATCGAGGTCCGGACCGCCATACGCCTGGTGCTCGGATGCAAACTCATTGTCCAGGATGTCCCGAATGAGCTGTTTGACCTGGGGAGTATCGTGCGGACAGATTTTACGGATGAGCACCATGAAAAAAATCAGCGCTACTTGGTCGGCGCGCCTTTGGTGGATTTGGTTGGAGACGAGTTCGCCGGCGTGAAGTTCGGGGTGGTCTGTTTCTCCGCTTTCCCCGGCGAGGGCTTGGCCCCGTCCGCGGGTAACTCCGGCATGACATCAACTTCGCGGGATTTATAGGAGGATGAGCCCGCCGGTTTCTGGTCGCGCGCCTGGGCATCCTTTTGCTTCTTTATCTCTTTCTGTTCCTTGGCTTCCGACGCCGCCAGCGAACTGTCTGACCAGCCCTTGGTCCACAGGTTGGAGGCTTCCGAGATATAGCCATGACGGCGCGCACTTTCGGCATAAGCTTTTTCCGGCGTGTTCAGCACGTAAGGCGTCATAAGCACAATCAGTTCACGCCGATACTCCTCTGTGCCGTCCGTCCGGAACAGCACGCCCAGGAACGGGATATCGCCCAGGAAAGGAATCTTATTCCGGGTCTTGGCGATATCCGTGGAGACAATTCCGCCGATCACGATCGTGCGCCCGTCGTTGACGGCGACGGACGCGGTGAAATCGCGGGTCGTGATGACCGGCACCGGGTTACCGTCAATAATCACGTCCTCGCCCTTGTTATCAATCTTCTGCTTGATATCCATGATGACGAAGCCCTTCTTATTAATGCGCGGGGTCACTTCCAGTTGAATGCCGATATCAACGTATTGGTAGGTCGACGATTGCTGGCCGCTGTAATAACTGGAGCCGGTCATGACAGGGCGCTTCTCGCCCACCATGATCTTGGCTTCCTTGTTGTCGGTGGTCAGAATAATCGGCGTGGAGAGGATCTTGGCCTCCGAAGACGACGCGAGCATATTGATGACGGCGTCAATATTGTAATCAAAAAATTTAAAATAATAGGTCAGACCCGAGCTCGTGGGAAGGACCGAGATATCATTGATGGCGGTGGCATCTTTAAGCGGCGCACCCGACCCGGAAACGCTGGTGCC
>JAHIMN010000171.1 GCA_018896395.1 Verrucomicrobiota bacterium
CTATACGGCATCGGCCGTCGGTGCGGCTCGGCAGGCCCGCCTGCACCGCTACCCTGCCCGCAGTCGCTACGCGCCAGCGTTGCGGGCGGGTGCGTAGCATTGCGGGCAGGCCATTCCACCAGGCTTTGCGTCCAGAGCGCGAGTCCCTCATGATCCAACAGCATTGGGTCTGTGCCCTGCGCCTGGTAGCGCTCCAGGCAGGCTTGAATGGCTTCGCGGCGTGCGGCGCAAACCAGGGCACTGACCGTACCCTCGGGTGTCCGGCGAAATTCCACAAACCGGTACATGCAATCCTCCACCGGAAACGGCAACTGGATATCCAGTAGCGCGGGCAACACTTTCTCAGCCTTGGCGCGCGACGTCAGCGGCGAATTCAGCCATAGCGTGAGACTTTCCTGCACGGCCAGACAACCTGCCGTCACGCCGCCGCTTCGGGCCGATTCGGCCCGTCCGTCAGCTGACGGACGGCGCGCGGAAGTTTCACCCGGGGTCAGCACGGCTTGGCGCACGGTTCCGCCCGACGAGCGCCGGGCCCGGACCGTGACGGCGACGCCGCCCGAAAGCGTTACGCCATAACAAACCCGCGATCGGAACGGCATTGCGCTCCGGCAGGTATAAAGCAATTTTTCCGAAGTTGCCATTAGCGGTACATCCAGCGTAATATTTCGATCTCGCCTTGGTCGTCGCGTCGCACGAGGGCATAGATAGTTTCCTGCTGTCCGTTCCGGGCAGCTTGTGCGGCTAACGAAAAATATCGGCTGCGCGTATCCAGGTAAGGACGAAGGGTGTCCAGGGTTTTGGCATCCATCACCTGGCTCAGGGCGGTCACGGGATGAGCGTCGCGCTGCCGGCAAATTTTCTCCGCCAGAACGCTCCGGCCCGCGCCCAGCACCGCTTGGAGGACCTCGCGGCCGGCCGTATTCACATTAACGGGCACGATCCGCTCCACCCGATCCGGCAATACCGTGAGCGCCGGCGGCGCCGCGCGCCGCTCCGCCCGCGCGGCATTCAGGACACCATCCAGTTCAGCCAAACTTTCCATCGGGGCATCAGGCGGCTCCAGTGACAGGTGGGCCTGGTGATAATAGCCGGCCTCGCGCGTGCCTTCCGCGTCCCGGTCAATCCAGTCTTTCAGCGCCTGGGTTTCGCCGACCGGATCGGGCCATTCGTTGGCAGCGAAAATGTCCCGGACAATCGAAGTCGGCAAACGGACGGCCGCGTTACTGGGTATGGCCGCCAAGTTGTTGACGTTAAAATACCGGTTCTCGTCGGTGATTAACGCAATGGTCTCGACGTTATTCGGCAGGCAATTCGTCTGCCAGGCGGCCCAGGGTTCGTTGGTATGGTCCACCTGCAGGTTGTCATCGGCGGCCAGCACATGCAGGGCATTCCAGGCGGCTTCGGCCGCCGCCACGCGTAATTGCGCCCGCAGGGACTGGCGGTCTTCAAACCGCAGAGCCATCCGCGCAACCACCTGGGCCTGGATGACGAGCGCCAGGATGATGGCCATGAAAAGCAGGACGGTTACGAGGATCATGCCCGATTCACGGGCCGAACCAGCGCATCGGTTAAGGTCGGCGGGTAATGTCTCAGTTACGTAGGGCGTATGCCGAAATGGCGCGACCACGCGGGACGCGTGGCAGGCGCGAGGTTTACCACGCCAAAGGCGTGGTCGCGCCCTACGACGGCAACAGTAGGGCCTCAGCTTGCTGAGGCCATTATTTCCCGCCCCATGTAACTGAGGGACGTTGACAGAACAAGATTGACGGGCATCCCGATGTGTGGTGTGATAAGCCGGTAATGGAATGATCCATCGCATTTCGTTATTATTACCAGATACGGCATTAAAGTCAAACGGGAGGAGCATGCGCCCCATGAAGACGGCTTTGATCGGGTTTACCCGCCTATGGCGGCGCCGGAGGCGACCAGGGTTTGGTTTGCCAACCGGCATCGCGCTGGCCATGCTGGCACTGGCGGCCTGCCCGCAACGCTGGAGCGTAGCGACTGCGGGCGCGGCCGTTACCATCGGCGTCGCGGCCGAGGCGCCCGACAAATCGTCGCCAACGAGTCAATTCCTGACGGCTTACAATTCCATGTCGCTGGCCGATTGGCTGAAAGAAAAGGGCCTGCGGGCGGAAGCCACCGATCTTTACACCGAGGCCCTGAACCTTTTCCTCAAGGTATCCGCCGATTATCCGCAATGGCAACCGGCCGTGGTCTCATTCCGCATCAACTATTGCCGCGTAGCGCTGCAGCGCTTGCAAGGCCCGGGGACAGAAGACGGGAGACGGCAGGCGACCCCGCTAAAAGCGGGGCAGGCAGACTTGTCCCGCGTTGCGCGGGACGACGGAAAATCAGAAATCGGAAACTTGCCCGCCGCAGCCAGGAGCATAACGACGGCAAAGGCAGGTCAGCAATCGGAATTTCGCAATCTCTCGCCACTGAACTTTAAGCTCCAGCAAGCGGCGCTCAAGGAGCGCGGCCGGGATTACACCGGCGCGCTTGCCATGTACATCGCACTCCTGGAAGAATTCCCGCGGGAACCCTGGGCCTTGAAAGGCGCCTGTCGCTGTTGTTTGCGGTTGGGACACATGGATATGGCGCGCGCATTGATTCGGCAGGCCCTGACTTTACCCTTGCCCGATGCCGACTTGAAACTGCTGGCGGCGCTGGTGGCTTGTTACGACGGCCGCTATCCGGCGGCGATCACCCTCCTGCATCAGTCGCTCAAGCAGAATTACGCATGTCCCGAGGCGCACGCGGCCCTCGGCGTGGCACTGACGGCTATCGGCGAAATGAAAGAAGCCCAGGAAGAAATGAAGCGGGCCCTGTCGCTTAATCCAAAACTCGGTGACGCCTACTACAACCTGGCACGTCTGAGCCTGCGGCAAAAACCGACGGACCACGATACTCCCCGCGTACATTACCAGAATGCCCTGCGGCACGGCGCCGCACCCGATCCCGAACTTGATGCCTTGCTGGCGGAATAATCTGTATGGGCGTATCGGCGTAGGGGAGTGTGGGAGTGGAAACCCGTATAATTTCCGATTCAATCCTGCCACTTTGCGGTCAGGTTTTACCCCCATACACCCATACCCCATTACGCTCATACGGACTTTGCTTAATCCCGTTCCGGGCGGACATCGCGGGTCATGAGGGTTTCCACGGCCTGGGCGGGGCTCCGACCCTCATGGAGCATAGCATGGACTTCGTCCGTGATCGGGGTGCGCACGCCGCGCTCACGGGCCAGCGCGCGGGCAATGGCACAGGTCGTCACGCCTTCCGCCACCTGGCTCATACTGCCGACAATCTGATCCAACGTCTCCCCGTGCCCCAGCCGCTCGCCCACCAAGTGGTTCCGGCTCAAGCGGCTCGTGCAGGTGACGATCAGGTCGCCAAGGCCGCTCAAACCGGCGAACGTTTCAAGCCGTGCGCCTAACGCGACGCCCAGGCGCGTCATTTCCGCCAGGCCGCGCGTCATGAGCGCGGCGCGCGTGTTATCGCCAAAGCCAAGACCGTCACTAACGCCCGAGGCAATGGCCATGATGTTTTTTAAGGCGCCGCCCAGTTCGACGCCAACGACATCCTCGGACGTGTACACCCGAAACTGTGGGTTTGTCATGATTTTTTGCAACGCATGCGCCCGGGAGTGATCCGCACAGGCAATTACGACGGCGGTCGGCACCCCCCGCGCCACCTCTCCCGCGAGGCTTGGTCCGGACAATACGGCTACCGACTTGTGTCCGAGCACTTCACCGGCCACCTCCGTGAGGCGCCGACGCGTGGCGGCATCCAGGCCCTTGCTTACGCTTAAGAGCGCGCAATCCGACGGCAACCGACCGACGAACAACTCAAGGACGCTCCGGTAATACTTGGAGGGCGAGGCC
>JAHIMN010000172.1 GCA_018896395.1 Verrucomicrobiota bacterium
ATTCTTTATTCTACATTCTGCATTTTTTCCGGCGCGCGGCCTGCTCGTCCTTAAAGAGCTTGTATTCCACACTGTCCACCAGGGCCTCCCAGGACGCTTCGATAATATTTTCGGAAACGCCCACCGTGCTCCAGCTATCCTTGCCGTCGCTGGACTCGATGATCACCCGCGTCTTGGCGGCCGTCGCCTCCTTGGGATCAAGGATACGTACACTGAAATCGGTGAGCGCCACCTTGGCGATCGCCGGGTAGAACCGCGTCAGGGCCCGGCGCAGGGCGTTATCCAGGGCATTGACGGGTCCATCGCCCTCACCGGCGGTATGTTCAATCTCGTTGCCGACTTTCACCTTGATGGTCGCTTCCGACAGGCAGGGTTCGTGCTTGCCACGTTTTTCGACGATCACGCGATAGCCTTCCAGATCAAAGAAGGCCTTGTGTCGCTTCAAGACTTTCTGGATCAGGATCTTGAAAGAGGCGTCCGCCGACTCAAATTGGTAGCCCTTCTTTTCCAATTGTTCCAGATGGTTGAGCACATCCCGGATTTCCGGAGAGGATTTGCTCATGTCCTCGCCCATTTCGATGGCCTTGAGCAGAATATTACTGCCGCCCGAAAGTTCCGAAATCAGGATGCGGCGCTCGTTGCCCACGGTTTCCGGCGGAACGTGCTCAAAACTGCGGGGATTCTTTTCCACCGCATTGACGTGCATGCCCGCCTTATGGGCAAACGCGCTTTCTCCCACGTAGGCGGCCTGGCGGGCATGGAGCGTGTTCAGCACATCGTCCACGAACCGCGATAGATCCATCAAGCCGTCCAGGTTCTGCTTACAGCGGCAGGCGCATCCCAACTTCAGCACTACTGCAGGGATAATCGCGCACAGGTTGGCGTTGCCACAACGCTCACCGTAGCCGTTGATCGTGCCCTGCACCTGGATGGCGCCGACCCGCACTGCCTCGATGGAATTGGCGACCGCCAGCTCGGCATCGTTGTGACAGTGAATACCCACCCTCATCGCCACGGCCGCGACCACGGCGCGGGTAATATCGGCGATTTCATGCGGCAGACAGCCCCCGCGGGTATCGCACAGTACCAGGCAATCCGCGCCGGCCTCCAGGGCCGATCGCAGAGTGGCCATCGCATAAGTCGGACTGTCTTTATAGCCGTCAAAGAAATGCTCGGCATCGTAAATCACCTCGCGGCCGCGCTGTTTTAGATAGGCCACCGTGTCCCGGATCATGGCCAGGTTTTCGTTCTCGGTTGTCCGCAGAACATCGTTCACATGCAGGCGCCAGGCCTTCCCGAAGATGGTGACAACGGATGTCTGCGCCTCGATCATTTTCATAATGCCCTGGTCCTCGCCCACCGGCGTGCGGGCGTGGCGCGTACTGCCAAAGGCCGCAATGCGAGCGTGCTTCAATTTCTTCACCCGGATTTCCCGGAAGAACTCCATGTCCTTCGGGTTGGACGCGGCAAATCCGCCCTCGATATAATCAACGCCGAACTCATCCAGCCGCAGGGCCACACGGATTTTACCGGCAACGGAAAGTGAAACACCTTCCCCCTGCATGCCGTCACGCAGGGTCGTATCATAGATTTGGACGTTCTTCATTTCTCAGCCCTCCTGATCATTTCCGCCGGACTTTGGCCTTGGCCGCCGACTTGCCCCGCGCAACGCGGGACTTGTCCAATCGAAACGCCTTGTGCAGGGCAATCATGGCCTTATCGGCCAGCGCTTTGCGGACGATCACCGAGATTTTGATCTCGGAGGTCGAAATCATAAGAATATTGATGCCCTGTTCGGCCAGCGTCTTGAACATCTGGAAGGCAACGCCCGAATGGCCGCGCATGCCTACCCCCACGATGCTGACCTTGGCAATATCCGTATCCACGTTCACGGCATGCACTCCCACGCTTTTGGCCGCGATTTGCATCACGCGCCGCGTCCTGGCCAGATCCTCCTCGGGCACAGTGAACGAAATATCCGTCATTCCCTGGGCGCTGATGTTCTGAACGATCATGTCTATGTTTATGTTGGCGCCGGCCAAATCCTTGAACAGCCGCGCCGCCACGCCCGGATGATCGGGCACGCCCGCCAGGGTGATTTTGATCTCGTCTTTATCCGCCGAAACGCCTCGGACAATGATATCTTCCATACTCTTGACCTCTTCTTTTACGATGGTTCCCGGCGCCTTGGAAAAACTGGACAACACTTCCAGTTCCACGCCGTATTTCTTGGCAAACTCGACCGAACGCGACACAAGCACCTTGGCGCCCAGACTGGCCAGTTCGAGCATCTCATCATACGCGATTTCGTCCAACTTGCAGGCCTTTTTGACGATACGCGGATCAGCCGAATAGACACCCTCGACGTCGGTAAAAATCTGGCACCGGTCGGCCTTCAACGCGGCGGCCAAAGCCACCGCAGTGGTATCGGAACCGCCCCGCCCTAACGTCGCAATATCGTGCTTCGGCGTCTGTCCCTGGAATCCGGCCACGATCACGATTTGACCGGCCTTCAGATGCTTCCAGACCCGCCGGGGATTAATCCCCATGATCTTGGCCTTGCGATGCATGGCATCGGTAAAAATCCCGGCCTGGGGACCAGTCAGTGAAACCGCTTCCGCCCCCATGGCATGCAGGGCCATCGCCAGCATGGCCACGGATACCTGCTCGCCCGTGGACATGAGCATGTCCATTTCCCGATCGCTGGGCATAGCGGTGATCTGATGCGCCAACTTGATCAGATCATCCGTGGTATCCCCCATCGCACTGACAATCACCACGACCTGGTGCCCGCCTTGGTGGGTTTCCAGAACCCGGGAAGCTACGCGCCGGATACAGGCCGCGTCCGCCACCGAACTGCCGCCAAATTTCTGCACGATCAATCCCATACTTGACTCCTGAAGTTGTTTAATGCTTAAAAATCGCAACTACTCACCACGCGCGGCGCGTGGCTGGCCACGGACTTGTCACGCCAAAGGCATGATTACACGGATAGCACGGACCTGCCCGCAGTGCTACAGCGTTGCAGGCGGGTACTTCTGATTCTGATAAAATTCAAAGTACAGAGGACATGTGAGTGGATTTTCTTTCCCTTATCAGTCCCGACCTCCCGGAGAGTCGGGATCCGTGATATCCGTGGTAAATTTTTCGTTTGGCATGAGCAAGACCTGCTGCCTGAGTAATTACTAAAAATCCTCAATCCGGAACCGGACGGTTTTGGCGCCCACCACCGGCAGAGTATCCAATTCGTCCAGGGCCGCCCGGAACGCTTTTTCCTTGCCATGATGCGTGATGATGACGACCGGAACCTGCCGGCCCGCAATATTTTCCTTCTGCAGGATCGAGGCGATGCTGATGCTGTGCCGCCCCAAGACCGCCGCAATCTGGCCGAATACACCAGGCTTGTCCAAGAGGGTCAGGCGCAGATAATACCGGACATCGGACTCCCCAACCGCCTTCACTTTGCCATGGGGGTTATAGTTGACGAACCCCGGCGCGCGCCGCGCGGCATGGAAGACCAGATTGCGCGCCGCATCCACCACATCGCTCAGAATTGCGCTGGCGGTCGGATCGCGCCCCGCCCCCTTGCCGTAACAGAGGACATCGCCGACCTCGTCGCCCTCGATCAGCACGGCATTGAACACGCCGCTCACGGAGGCCATGATGTGTTCCATGGGCACAAGCGTCGGACACACACGCACGGCCACGTCGCCGTTCTCCTGCTCGATGACCGCCAGCATCTTGATACGGTACCCCAACTCCAGGGCATAGCGCAGATCCAACGCGTCCAAACCCCGGATCCCCTCCACGGCCACTTCCCGCATGGGCACGTTAAAACCGTACGCCAGTGAAGCCAGTATGACCGCCTTGTGCGCGGTATCAATACCATCAACATCCAGGGCGGGGTCCGCCTCGGCAAAGCCCGCTTTCTTGGCCTCCTTCAGGGCTGTCGCGAATGACATCCGGTTTTGCTCCATGCGCGTCAAGATGTAGTTGCAGGTGCCGTTCAAAATACCGTAAATACTTTGAATGTGATTGGACACCAGGCCCTCGCGCAGGGAGCGGATCAACGGAATGCCCCCACCCACGCTGGCCTCAAAAAAAATATCCGTCCGGTTCGCTTCCGCCAACTTGAACAACTCGGCACCGTGCTCGGCCAGGAGCGCCTTGTTGGCGGTCACCACCGGCTTGCCTCGCTGAAGGGCCTGGGTAATCAGATTCCGCGCCGCATTCAGACCGCCGATGAGCTCAATGACTATGTCAACCTCAGGACTGGCGACAACGGACTCGGCATCGCTGTTCAAGACCCCGGGCGGCACGCTGACGCCGCGGTCGCGTTCGACATCAATATCGGCGATGCGCCGCAGTTCGAGCTTGAGCCCCGTCCGGTTTTCGAGCAGGCCCTGGTTTTTACGAAGCCCCATGACCACACCAACGCCCACCGTGCCGAATCCCAGCAGACCTATACCCACGGTTTTCATTCAGATTTCTTTCTGGCCGTTACATCAGCCGGTAATGGCTGATAAAACGGCATCAAACTCGTTACTACTCAGGTAGTGCCCGTTGCGCATGTCCAAAACCGAACAAACGAAACCAAACACTTTTTACCACGCGCGGCGCGTGGCTAGCCACGGACTTGTCACGCCAAAGGCGTGATGAACACGGATAGACACGGATGATTGATGGAGTACAAGCCAAGACACAACACGGCTTTCTTATCCGTGCCATCCGTGCCATCCGTGGTGAGTAGTTACTAAAACCCAATAAAAATAGCAGTTCACCCGTGGCTTGCAAGCGAAATAACAACCATGTTGTCACTTATGACCGGGCACGCGGGGACGACGGAGGATGGACGACAGACACCGGACACCGGTCACCGGACACCGGACACCAGCCGGCAGGCACAGACGGCAGGCGACAAGCACATCAGGTTGGGAATCGGTAAAAACAAAACAGGCTGGAGCGAAACACGCTCCAGCCTGTTTTGCATTGATTATCTGCTAATCGTTACGGAACGAACTCGTACGGGCCCACCGGCACGTATTTGTCCCCGGACGGCCAGATCGTCCAGTTATAGTTATCGTTGAGATCAACCATAGCCGGGTCGGCCAGACCATCACCGTCAAAGTCACCGACTATTGGCTGCACATCCGTGCCAGTCGCCGATATTGCATAGGGACCCGACGACACGTAGCTGTCGGAAGACAGCCAGAACGTCCAGTCACCGTTGGCCACCATGGCCGGGTCCGCCTTGCGGTCGCCGTCAAAGTCGCCGGCCACCGGCTTTACATGCTCGCCGGATACCGACATTTCATACGGGCCCGAGGGCCGGTAGCTGTCGGAAGAAAACCAGAACATCCAGCCACCGTTGACCACCATGGCCGGGTCCGCCTTGCGGTCACCGTCAAAGTCAGCGGCCACCGGTATAGGATCCAAACCGCGCCCCATCATTACATACGGGCCCGAGGGCCGGTAGCTGTCGGAAGACATCCAGAACGTCCACATTCCAAGGACACCGGACTTCGCAGGCCAGAACGGATCCGCCTTGCCATCGCCGTCGAAGTCGCCTTCCACGTATTGAATCTCGGACATGACCCCGATTTCAGCCGTGACGGAATTGGCGGCTGCGGCCTTCAATGAGGTCGTGGCCGGGAAGAAGAAGCCGAATTCAATGACGTAGCCTGAGTCTCCCACACCATCGCCATTCACATCATAAACCACGTTCGAGCCGCCCTCAATGCGCGTAAATTGCATCAGGTCATGGTTAATGGCTATGCCGTTCAAGTAACCATTCATTTGTGTCTCGGCGTTGGTCACGCCCCAGGTCTGCAGAAGCGTGTCCGGCATGAAAACGGAGAGATAGTTGGTCGCGCCGGGATGACCGTTGACCACCAGGCCAACCCGATTGCTTTCGTCCATGGAGGGACTGACATCGGTATAATGCGCGGTTGTATTCATGACCGTGCCGCCGAATTCCTCTTC
>JAHIMN010000173.1 GCA_018896395.1 Verrucomicrobiota bacterium
GGATACGCCTATATGGCGGAAACAATGATAACCCGCGAAACACGGGCATGACGCTAAAATACTCCCACGTGCCGCGCTTTCAAGGCGAAACCGATGAGGCCGGCCAAGCCCAGAGTGATCAGGCCGCCCACAATGCCCGATATGGACGTTCCGGCGCTGATGGCGGGCCATTGCTCAGGCTCGGCCGCGGTTTTCTCCGCAGGAGCGGCTTCGGTTCCCGTGGATTTAAACCCATAGTCCGGCAGGAAGGCGGTTTTTTCCTGTAACTGGCTCAAGCCCTTGTGCAAGTTGTCTTCCGTGCCGGAGACCTCTTCTTTACCGGAGACCTTGGCGATGGACCATTCCAATCCGTCGGGGTGTGTCGAGGCAAACCAGCTTGCGGTCCCGCCGACAATCGCGGCGGCAATCAATAGACCGATCAGGACCGGCCGCATGCTGACCGGAGTTTTCACGTCGGTTTGCGCAGTGGAAAATGCTTCCGGCCGGGCGCGAGCGACAAACGCAACCACCGTAGCCGTTGCCAGGCCTTCCACGATGCCGATGGCCAGATGAATGGGCTGCATCAGCAGAACAAAGGCGTTGAACGGCAACTCTGAGATTCCGGAGGCCTTGGTCTCCAGCACGACGCTCAACGCGCCCAGTTGCAGGCCCACGACGGCGGCGACAATTGCGGCAATCCATGCGCGTAGTGTGCCGTATTTATCCCGGGCAATCACGCGATAAATGAACGGATAGGCGATAAACGCGGGAAAGAATCCGAGGTTAAAAGTGTTACAGCCCAGCGCCAGCAAGCCCCCGTCGGCGAAGAAAAAGGCTTGCACTACCAAAACCGACAAGATCACAAGAAAGGCGGCGTAAGGTCCCAGCAGGATCGTCAGAATCAATCCGCCTCCCAAGTGTCCGCTCGAGCCCGTGCCGGGGATCGAGAAATTGATCATCATTGCCGCAAAGATGAATGCGCCGAGCACGCCCATCATCGGGACCAGCTTGTCGTTCATGGTCTGTTTAACTTTTCGCGCGCAGTACGCGATCAGCCCGGCGGTTACGATCCACATCGTCCCGCCAACAGCAGGGCTAATCAGGGCATCGGCCATGTGCATGATAGATTTTCTCCTTATGTTATTTCTGTTCCGCTTTCGGCAACCCAAATTCCCATGTTAACCCGGCTTGTGCGATCAAATCCGGCGCATCGCCGGCGAGGCGCGAACCCGCCGCGATGTCGAAGATCAGGCCCTCGGCGGAACTCAGTCGCAATCCCGTATTGAACATAACGGCGGTGTCGGTACCACTCCGCAATTCTTTTTCGGCAAACACCTCGCCCACCCACTGCAGTGCGTCAACTATCCGGTAATCGAGCGCCAGACCGTAGTGCAGAATGTCTCCCACATCCTCGTCCGCCGGCTCGCCGATCCAGGAGTAACCGAGGTTGATGTGAGCGCCTATCTTCTCACACAGGGATTTGGAGGCAATCCAGGTAAGATCATAATCCGTCTTGCCGCTTCCCAATCCTTTGTCTTTGTCGGACGTGGGAAACTTGACCGCCGGGACTATAGCCTGGCGGGGCAGCCACGTCGATTCTTTCAGAAACTGCCATTTTGCGACGATGATCAGGTCCCCGATCCCGCTTTCGGAATGGGCGCATTCCTCGCCGATTGTTTCGTCAATTTCGGTCCGTTCCTCGAATTGACCTCCGAAACCGGCGCCGAGCTCCAGAGAGGGAAAAATACCGGCCGCTACACCAAAAGGAAAATCCCAGTGCTTGCAACCGGAATCCTTCTCATACCAGGCGCCGCCCTCGGCTTTTAATTTTTTGAAGTCCAGCGGATCGGCGTCGTCAATGATCAACGGCCGGGCGGCAAACACCACGCTTGCCGCCGACACCACACCGGCCATCAGAACGCCAACTCCCGCACGCATGCTCATGCTTCGAACTCCTTTCCCGTTGTTGATGCGGTAACCGTTGTTTGGGCATTATGGCGTCCAGCCGCCCTGGGCGGCGCCATAATACGATTTACAAATTAGTACATTAGCATCCCATAAGGTTATGGGAAAGGGCAAAAGCCCTGGTTTCCCCGTGATATTTCACGGGTGAGTCATCGTTTGGTTTTCTGATATTTTATGAGGGTTCCATGTTTTCAACCTCTATAAATCCGATGGCTGTCCCACAGCTCTCATGCGAACCCCGGCAAAAAGGCCTGTTCCGGGTGTCCGCACAGGCGGCCCGGTGGTTTGGCTGTCCCATAGCCGTTGAGCAAGTCACCCAAATGCCACAGTCGCCACATCACGGCCCGTAGCACCGTAAACAAACGCGTAAAACTATGACCCCAAGTGTGCAAGTAGGCCAGATAGCGCAGGAGCAAATGGACCAGCAATCCCATCCAGATTTGCCATTGGACGGCATTCGCATTGTGGCCCAGGAAATCGGCCAGTTGCAGGGTTTGCTTGATCTCCTTGAAAAACGTTTCGATGTCCCACCGGCAACGATACAACTCCGCCACCGTCCAAGCGCTCCAGTCCAGATGGTTGGTCAGAAATTCCAGGACCTGATCTTCCCCGTTCACCTCCACGAGGGCGACAACCCGCCGCAGGCGACACGGATAATCGGATCGGGACTTAACCCCGGTCAACTCGATAATCTCGTCACTCAACACCCGAGAATGGTCCGTCGTTTTCAGCCGCTTAATCACACGATATTGCAGATTCTCTTTCGCCCGACTGACCCACCAGACGCTCCGATCGGTCAAATCCTTCAAATGCTCAAAGTCCACGTAGGCCTTGTCAAACACCACGATTTCGCCGTCCTGCAACCGCGCGCACAGCTCCCGTGCTTTAGTGTTGTCATGAAACCGGGCCGTGTCAATAATCGCACACTGCGGCAGAAAACTCTGCAGGTTCAACCGCAAATGACATTTCGCCGCCGCCTTCCGTCGCCGATGTTTGGCCCAATCCATACAATTAGCCACCAACTGAATCGTGGTCGAATCAATCGCGTAGATACTCCGATGAAACCGGCGCAAATAACCGCGCCGAATCCGTCCCTTGGCAAACCCCGGCGACTGCTCCATCAGATGACTCATCATGGCCCAATACAGCGCTTCGGCCATCCCCGCGTCCCGAATCTTGTTGGAATGACTCAGGTTGTTCCGGCTCGGCGGCGTAGCCCCGCGCATCGTCGCCAAATACCCCGCATGCATCTGCAATCCATCACAGACGTCATTCAGCCCGATCGCATGCGTCAGTTGCGCATACATCAATGCCACCACATGGCTCCACGGCTTGAAGGTCCGGGCCTGCTCATCTACGCCATGCTCCCGGGCCAAGGTGGAGACCAAATGCCCCGGAATGAGATTGCACAGTTGTTTCAATATCGTATAGTTGGTTCGGGCTGGACGGAACGGTTGTGTTTTCATGCTTCTACCGAGTGGCAGAAGCGACCGTTTTTGTCCAGCCTTTTTTTATCCCCTATGGGATGCTAATGAA
>JAHIMN010000174.1 GCA_018896395.1 Verrucomicrobiota bacterium
AATCCCCGTTGGCAGTTGCATCTCTTTCGGCGCGGGCCACCATTTCCCTCTCGGCATCGTATTGAAATTGTCCGAACAGCGGGGGAAGCTGTTTTCCTGGACTTGTGTCCAGCCGACCGAGCCAATCGCTTTTTTGCCGTTAATGTCCATCGCCGTCACGATCAAGTTGTGTTCCTGATCGTGAAATCCATCAATAGTCTGCTCAAACTCTTTGACTCCGGCCGGCAGGAAACGCCGCCAGGGCCGTTTGGCATCGCCATCCAGAATCGTGGTTTCCTTCAAACCGACCGGCGAGGCAGTCCGGATATGGACGCGAAACCGGTCATTGTCGGGGATTGCCAGATCGGTGTTGCCGAAATTAATAATCTGAAGGTCTTCGATAAGCGGCCCTTCGGAAACAAACGACGAACGGAACCAGACATAGTTGCCCTTATACATGGCCCAAAGGCTGGAAATGGCGTCAACGACATTGTCATCAAACCAGCGGATATACGTTTGATAACCAATAGATCGGGCTTGCTTGACGGCGTCAGGCGTTTTGACGAAATGCACGGTCACAGGCGCCAGTTGAAATCGTTCGGTTTGCAGTCTCAGGTATACATCGAGAGCGTCGTCAACCAGTTTTCCGTTCTCATACGTGAAAACGCTGATGACCTTGAAATTGCCCTGAAACCATGGTTTTTCCGGGCTGGCGTTAGGCTTGATCATGATAACCGGAGGCCATGCGCATCCGCGCGAGAGGGTATTATTAACCGTGATCCGTCCGGGAAAATTAGTGCTCCACCACTCCTTGTCCGGCCAGCGCAGGTTTTCGGAGAATGAGGCCCAGATATTGCCGGACTCGTCGAGATAGGTAAAGCCGGGATATGCCTTGAAGGTCTGATCGCTGTTCTTGGAACATATCTCCTTGAGCTTCGCGAATGAATCCGGCTTGAGTTTTGCCAGGTCCTCGGTGAATGCGATGAACTGATAACCGGCCTGTTTGGCCGCCTGGATGAAGGCTTCCGGTTTGCCCTGGCCGCAGGATAATGCTGTTTGCGCGCCGATCAGGCCGACAAAACACAGGGGTATGCTTGTGCCTTTGGGGTTAATGGCATCCCAGTTGATTTGAGCAAAGCCGGATTCCGGCGGCGTTTCTTTCTTTTTGGGAACATATCCGCCGAACATGCCTTTGGAAGGTTCAGCCAGGTAACTCATCAGATTCTCCATCAATTTGGCGCCGTCGCCTTGCATGCGCTGGACCGTGCCTTCCATGAACGCCCCTCGCTCCCAGAGCATGTGATAGCAATCCTGCCAGACAATCGTCGTTGCAATTGGCCACACTGCGATTCGTCCCTTGCCATAGTCACGCGTTGCCAGAAGGGGTGGGGCGTTGGAATATAGACCCGGGAGAGGAGGCGCACCCGCTTTGCCTTTGGGTGTGGCCAGAGACTTTGCCGACTTGCGTCCGCTCACGATCACTTTCCATTCGTTCCCGGCTTTGACCGGCGAAGTGAAGTCTGTATACGAAGGGTAAACGGGCAACGTGTCGGGATAAAACACGCCTTTCACGTCGCGGGCAACGGGGTGGTCGGAGAAGTTGTCTGTCCAGAAAACCCGGTTGCCACCGGACGACATGTAGCAGGAGTCTTCGTCGATGACTTGCTCGGACAGGATTTCGATGTTGCACGGTTTTAACCAGGCGTTCAGGTCTTCGATATCTTTGCCGAACTGCCAACCGGGTGAACGGAGCACGAGGAGTCCACCGCCTTCCTCCACATACTTCAGGAGAAGTTGTCGTTTTTCCTTGATCAAATCCGTAAAACGGTCTTGGCTGGCATCTCCACCTTCGCCACCCAGCAGGATAACCACGTTGAATTGCTTCAGGTAATCGAGCGTCAAGTCCGGCGCATACGTACCCAAGGCTTCAGTGAAACCCAGCTTGCTGAAACGCGCCTGCAATTTCCGGTCGGCGTAGACGCCGGTGGCCTTCCACGGAGGCAGTTCCGGATTACCGTCCTGGGCGGAAGTTGCGAGCGCCAGATAAGCCATGTGCTTTGCAGGCGCGGGCGCTTGCGCAAACAGCGTGCCGGCTAAGCTTGCCGACAGCAGAATCGTCAGTCCAATCGCTTTGAATCGTTGGTTCATTGTTTCATCTTCTTCTTATTATGCAGTGTTTGAATTAAAAAACAGATCCTATTTGCATCCCTTTCGCGCCTTAGCGCAAGCCTTTGCCGCGCACTTTTTCGGCCGCCCGGCGAATACCGCGGACCATATCTTCCAGTTCGCGGTTAGTCAGCATGGGATGCATGGGCAGATTCGTTTCGCGATGGTAGAAGAAACGCTCGGCCTCTGGACATTGATGGCCCTTGTGGCCCAGCTTGCGGAAGCCGGTGAAGTCATAGGTCGGCTGGTAATGCTGGATGCCCTGGATGCCTTCCTTGTAATACAAGGCCCGCATAAAGGCATCGCGGCTGGAGCCCAGCGCCCCTTCTTCCACGCAAAGCGTGTAGAGGTGGTAGGAATTGAACCCGCGCGGGTCATCGTACACCGGGGTGATGCCGGGGATGCCTTGCAGGTGTTTGTTCAAATAGTGCCCGCACTCGCGCCGGCGAGCCACGAACTTGTCCGCTTTACGCAACTGGACGCGGCCCACGGCGGCCGACACTTCGTTCATCCGGTAGTTCATCCCCCAGTGGCCATTCACGTCTTCTATGTCGAAATGGGACGGCAGCCAGTATTCCCGATCCTTCTTGCACGCCCCGTATTCCTTCATCACCCGCGCGGCGTCTTTCTCGCGCCACGGGTGAATGTTCATGCAGCGCAGCATCTTGATCGGCGCCACCCAGCGGTCGTCATTGATCGTAATCATGCCGCCCTCGCCGCAGGTCGTGATGTTCTTCAGCGAGTGGAAAGAGAAACAGCCTGCCATGCCGAAGGTCCCGGCATGCCGGCCCTGGAATCGCGTGCCCAGTGCATGGGCGCAATCTTCCATAACGGGAAGCTTGTATTTTCTGGATATCCGCATGATGGCGTCCATATCACAGCATTGCCCGCCGTAATGCACAACGTAAATCGCCTTCGTGCGCCTGGTAATTTTCTTCTCGATCGCCGCCGGATCAATGTTGTGGGTACGCGGATCAATATCGGCAAAGACCGGTCGCACGCCTTCCTTGACGATTACCAGGCTGGTGGCAATGAACGTGTTGGGAGTTGTAATCACTTCATCGCCCGGACCAAGATCCAGCATCTGGGTCACAACATGCATGGCGCTTGTGCAATTGCTGACCGCAAAGGCGTGCTTACAGCCCACATACTTGGCGAACTCCTTCTCGAACGCCTCAACTTGCGGTCCCATGGTCAGTGTGCCGCCCTTGAACGCCTCCTTGACGGCTGCCAGTTCCTCCTTGCCGTAGGGTGTGCCGCGGAAAATATAGCGGACCTTGATCGGAACGCCGTCGCCAAAGTCGTACCCGGCCGTGATGTTTTTTGCTTCACCCATGGTGTGATCCTCCTGTTGTTATAATGGCTTCAGTGCTGTGTTTGCTTTTAACGCACTTTGTTTTTCGAACAATGGCACTCGCCTGGGTGCCCGCCTGCAACGCTATGCGTAGCATTGCGGGCAGGTAACGCTCTCGCCTGGGCGGGCATTATTCCTGCGCACCAAGTTCCGTCGCCCTTATACCTCTATTTTGCAGAACTCTTATAGCTCCATACCGTTCGTTGTCTCCCGATACGTATAGTCCGTAATGGCCTGATGGCTAGTCTTTAGCCATTCCGCCTTCACTTGCGCTCCGGCGGACAGTTCGCGCCAGCTTCGCTTGGCGCACTCATGGCTTCTCCTTTTCATCGCCGGCAGTCCAACTCAGTGAGCTGCCGGCAGGCACAGTAATCAACTTCTGAAACGCGGGAACACGTTCATAGCCTGCGCCACGATTCACCGTGGCAGTGATCGGCTTATCCGTTGGATTGTGGGCGATGACGGTGACGATAGTCGGGCTCTCTTCCACTACCCACAGCCGCAATTCGGGGCTGTCACAGGTAGCCAGACTCCCGATATAGACGTCGGAATCTCCCCGCCGGGTGTCAACGCTGGCATAGCCCACGCCATCCGTAAAGCCGAACGGGATGAGTTCCCGGCGCTTCCGATCATAGACGGCGGCGCTCCAGTGTGGATTGAGGCCGTAAATCCGGATAGGCAGTCGAGTCAGGGGGAGCTTCGCCTGGCTGATGACACCGGTGAAGCCGCCGTCCTGCGCCTGAAGATCAAGAAAGAACTTCGTGCCCAGTACCGTGCCTTGGGTGGCGTTGACGCGATAGGCCGGTGAGCCGGTAATCCCCATGCTCGTGCGCACCCACTCGATTTGCTCCAGACCGGGCGGACCGTCAGGACTGGTGACGATGACCAGATAGCGGGAATTCACCTCGCTGCCCGCTGCGTAAGTTGTCTCGGGACCATCCTTTCCCAGATAACAGCGCATCCAAGTAGGCGGATTCACCCAGGCGCAGATTTTATAACCGTCATCCAGCATCATCACCGCGGCGTTCGCCAGCGGGCCGGGATAGATGGCGAAATAGCCGCCGGCCTTCACGTTGCCGGTCCATCCAAAACCTTTCTTGGTAATGTCCCCAGTGAAGATGTTTGTCCCGTCGTCGGCGTGCAGGGTGAATAGTTCGTTCTGGCCAGCCGCGACCTCGCCCTCGATCCAACCCAGGTGGATTCCCATTTCCAGCCAGGGAGACTTCTCGATGGTGACGTCGCGCTTGAAGCGGATCTTCGCCTCGATGACCATGATCCGCAGATCGTGCGGCACGGCGACCGGCGCCACCTCGCGCACCCAGGCGGTCCAATTCTCCAGAGGCTGATAGGGATAATAGGAGGCGCCGTTGAGCATGGACCGCGTGACCGCCTTTCCGTTGAATGGCTTGAACTGATAATCCATGCTCTGCTGTTGGATCAACACGTGCTTGGAAGCCAGTGGGCAGGAATAGCGATTGAAGGTCGGCCCGACCCGAGGCGTCGCTGTGTCCAGCACGTCGGCCCTGATGACAAAAGCGCACAGGGTAGGAGCCACGCCACCATCCCAGCCTGGCGGATTATATACCCACGGGTCCACGGTCAGCGTTGGTCCGCTGCATATCGGGGTATTGCCCTTTTCGAACATACTGCCGGTAGAGTAGCAGATAATGCGCCTGGTCAGCGGATCCCACTGGTAGCTGTTGTTGATGGTATTGTTACGGTCCGAGCACATATTTTGCAAAATGAACGTGTCGACGGTGCGGAGTTCACTAGTGATAGCCCGCCGTCCTTGTCGATCGGTGATCACGGCGATGAAGTGCCGCTGTTGGTCGTGCAACCCGTCGAGCACTACGTCGAACTTCTTCCCGGTCGGCAGGTAGCGCGCGTAGAGTTCGGTCCCGTCATAGAGCACCACTTCGGCGAGATCGACGTCGGACTGTGCCGCCAGACGTAGCCGCCAGCGTTCCGTGCCGGGCACAAACCAGTCCGGCGCCACCCGGGACATGCGGGTACCCTCCCAGCAGATCACCTCGGGCCCGTTACTCACGTAACCGGTCACCGCCCGAGCCCGCGGGGTGTTCATCCACTGGCGGGCTTCAGCCACGGTCGCGTAGGGCAAATAGGTCCGGTAGAGCGCCGGATTGGCCAGTTGGGCGGGCGCAGTGAGCAGGGCGACGGCCAGCGGCTTGACTTCGTCGGCGATACCCTGCTGGTAGAGATATTCCGGCAAGGCGTCATCCAGCTTCAGCTCCCCGCCGGTCTGGGTGACCACCGAGAAACTGTTGTATTCCCGGTAACTCCAGGCGGGGTAGGGATTCGCTTTCACGCCGACCGGCGCCGTGACTGTGTTGGCAATGCCAAAAAGGGCATTCTGCGTGTCCGCGATGCGCTTGCCGGTCGCATCGAGGATTTTCGCCGCCGGCCACTCCATGCAGGCGCCGAATTGCATCCAGGTGTTGCCCCCGATATCTTTGATCAGCCAGCCCGGCGCCACGACGATGTCGGCGGTCGAGACGACGAGGCAATCCTTTTTGAATTGGGTCCACGCTTGGGGTGTTAGTTTTTCGAAATCCTCCAGGATGACCAGCCAACCCAGCCCGGCCGCTTTCGCCGCGGCGGCCCAGTCGGCCACCGTACCCGTCCCGCCGCCGGTGAGCGCGGTGCGCGCCCCAATGACCCCCGGCAGCCAGAGGTAGCGGGGGATGGCCGCCGGGGGCGCCTTCCAGGTGATCGGCTTCATACGTTCATTATACAGGGTACGCTCAACGACCCGCGCGTCGGTCGTGTCGGTTTCCGCGCGATAACCGCCCATCGCCCCCGTCTCCAGCGAGGGAGCCGCCAGCCAGCGTGCCAAATTCGCCTGCAACTGCCACAAGTCGCTGGGGGTCTTTCCATCGCCGCGCTTGATGGCGATATCCTCGATGAACAGGTGTTGATACCAGATGAAGCTGTTGTAGGGGCTGATTCCGGAGACGGCCAGCCGCCCTTTGCCCACTGTCCGGCAGGCAATCAATGGCGGAGAGGCCGTGCAGTCGCCAAGGTTCCCTTCAGAAAAACCCGGATTATGGACACTCGGATAGGAAGGCGCCAGGCTGTGAGCGGTCGGTGAGCCGGCCACCAACACCTGCCATTCCCGCGAGAGTTTCAGCGGTGACGTTGTGGGGCCATACATGAATTTCGTCGCCGGGTAGAAGATGGTTTTCACGCCCTGGGTGAGTGGGCCGGGGGAGATGGCTGTCGTCCAGCCATAAGACCAGCGTGCCTTGCTGGTTTGTGTGAAGGTCTGCTGGGGATCGGTCACCTGCTCGAAGAGCACGTTGGCGTCGTAAGGTTTCAGGAACATTTCAACGGCGGCCGGCGCCAACGTGCCCATGGAGTTTCCGTAGAAGAGCACACCGCCACCCGTGTTGAGATACCGGTCGAGGAGGGCGCAAAAGGTCTTCCATTCTTCCGTCGAGACTGCCCAAGGAGGCTTGCTGGAAGCCGCGTTACTCGTGGAGTCGTATACCGGCAGGGTGATGACCACGAGGTTGAACTTGCTCAGCACTTCCCAGGTCACCTGACTGGACAGGTTCCAGTATCTCATCGCTTTGATCTGGTACCCGGCATCGAGCCAGTCTTGCTGCCAGGGGCGGATCGTCCCGTCGTATTCGCCGGTGATCGCCAGCATGGACGGCGCGCCGGCGGCATGGTCGGCGAGCGCAAGCACTGCCGCGCAGAGCATGGACATCATCATTTTCAGCACCTTCAGAATCGCACGTTTTCGCATGGTCTGCCTCCTTGCTTAACAGTTATTCGGTAATTTCCACTTGGCCGCCGGCCGGCACATCCACCGTTTTCTTGATTCGGAATGCCTTGATGGCCTTCGGCGTCCTGACCGTTACGGTCATTTTCTTTTCCGTCGGATTCTGGACCTGTACCTTCCAGCGATTGTTTCCTTCCGGAAGCAAGGTCACAACCGCGTCGCGCTGATCGCACACAATGATATTGCCGACAAACACATTTCGAGGCTTTTCCCTCGTGTCCAGCGATGCGATCGTGGCGCCGTCAAGGGCGCCGCAGGGAATCAACGCCTTCGCGTCTTCATCCCAGATTCCCGTGCTCCAATTGGCGTTCACGCCATGCACTTTGATGGGCAGCGGGATCGGCAGATCAGCCCGGCTGATCGCAAATGACGCGCCGCCGTCTTGCGCCTCCAACTCTAGATATAACACGGTCGATTTGAGTTTTCCGCTTGAGACCTGCACGTCATACGCGGGTTTACCGGCCAGTCCCATCGAGGTACGAACCCACTCGAACTGGGCGGAATCGCTCGTTTCAAACCGGCCCCCAGCCATGAACAGTACCCGGTAGCTGATCTCGGTTCCAGCCTTCAACGTCTTGCCTGGCTCAGGCAGACCGAAATTGATGTGATTGTCTTCCAAATCATAATAGCCGTTCCAGACTCGACCAGGACCCGGCTTGAAATCGGATGAAATATACAATGGATTGTCCAGCGCGAAAAATCCGCGCGAGCCCAGGGCATGCGGTCCAATGATGACATACCCACCCGGCGGCAACAGGCCCGAGAAATCGGAACGGTAATAACAGGCTTTCCCCGTAAGAAACCATGATGGCGGCCCGATCACCGTAAACTGGTTGTTAAAGCTTTCCATGGGAATAAACGAAAGGCTTCCCAACGTCACTGCCGGTCGAACGGTGTCGGACAAGGTGACATCCCGCTTCAACTTCAGCGTGCCTTCAAACAGTTGCAGTCGTGGTCCGTCTAAGTATTTCAGGAAATCGGTGAATCTCAATCGGGCGTCAATAAGACGGGTCGGCTCTACGGGCATGATCAGTCGCGAAAA
>JAHIMN010000018.1 GCA_018896395.1 Verrucomicrobiota bacterium
TGGTAACCGGCAAATTCGGCAAGGGAAAAGTTGCCGCATTTATGGGAACAAACCTTGGATTAGCAAAAGAAGGCGAAACATTCTTCTACGAGTGGCCGGATTACGAGACTCTATTGAGCAGAGTAATGCAATGGTTATTGGACGGTCCCGGCGACATTGCGGTGAAAAAATAGGTTCTTAGGCCCCAATTGAATAAAATGAGGAAGAAGTCC
This sequence comes from Verrucomicrobiota bacterium, assembly GCA_018896395.1. Classification (GTDB taxonomy): domain Bacteria; phylum Verrucomicrobiota; class Kiritimatiellia; order JAAZAB01; family JAAZAB01; genus VSJD01. Next base: position 213 of record JAHIMN010000018.1, read on the forward strand.
ATGCAAGACGAACTATTGATTACCGATATGCGCTGCGCCTTACCGGCTGACGCGTGGACGGATGCCGACAGCAACGTCACCAAGCCCATGAGCAAGCCATCGGCGGGTAAATGGCGGATCATTGATTACCGATCCAAGGCATACAACGGCAGCATGATCTGGACCATCTTCCCTGACGCCGCTCCGCTCCGCATTCCCTTGGGCTGCTCGGGCTGGCACGCAGTATCCATCGGCATGAGCAATCTGCCGTGGGACCTGTTTGCGGAGGTACGGCTGAGCGGCGATACGCGCTGGGATTTTCTCGAATGTTGCTGCCCCACGAACGCCCAGCTGAAGGCGAAGGGCACGAATTCGTATTTTGGCGGCCCACTGCACGAACAGCCCTGGAAGTTTGCCGATCTTACCGGCCGTGACCTGGAGATTCGCTATCCGGTCAATTACCCTCCCACCGTTGTCGGCCTGTATTGCGCGGTATACTCGGTGCGCGTCGTCCCGGTGCGGCTGGAGGACGTGCCGGTGCTGACCTCGCGCCGCCGCCGGCGGCTGGTACACGGCTGTGCACCATTGCCCCCATACTATGACGACCGCTTCGATGATGGCCAGTGGGACGTGGTGTATTACGATCACCCGGGGACCGACGTCGTGCTGTGGCCTTCGGCGGTCGGCTCGCTGGCCGGGGAGGGTGCGTGGGACGTCGCCGAGGAATTCCGCTGGCATGCGATCATCCAGGAAGTCCGCGCGATGATCGCCCGCGGGGAAGACCCTCTGCAAGGGGTGATTACCCGCGCCCATGCGCACGGCACACGGTTCTGGATGGGATTGCGCCCACAGTCCTGGGTGGCGCCGCCTCCGCTGCATCAAGTGTTCCGTTCGCCTTTTTTCATGGCGCATCCGGAGTTTCGCTGCCTGGATTCCGATGGGAGCGCGCTCGGCCAGTTGAGCGTGGCCTTCCCTCCGGTGCGGGAACGCTTGTGCACGTTGCTGGCGGAATCGCTGGCCCGCGGCGCGGATGGCGTGGTCATCGCCTGCCATCGTGGGCATCCCCTGGTCCGGTACGAAGCGCCGGTGCAGGCGCGGTTCCGTGAATTGTTCGGGGCGGATGCGCGCGGCATACCCGACACGGATGCGCGGCTCCAGCAGGTCTGGGCGGAATTCGTGACGCAATGGATGCGCGAGTTGCGCCAGTTGCTGGATGAAGCAGGAGCAACAGCACTTGGCCGCCGGGAGTTGGCGGTGATCACCGGTCCGGACCTGGAATGGAACCGGCGGTTTGGGCTCGATATCGAAACATGGGCGCGGGAGAAGCTGGTGGACGTGGTCATGCCCTTCCCCCGCCGCACGCCGTTCACCGCGCCAGTTGCACCCGATCCACATCCCAATGATTTGCAGGACGGTGCGGTCGATGCCGCGGCCTATTGCGCCGCGGTCCGGAGCACGGCGATGCAGGTCATCCCGTGCCTGGGGCACTATGGGGATCGCTTTCATCGGTATGGAGGCAGTGGGGTGTCGGTGCCGCCGCGCAACGAGATGTGGCGAAGCGCCGCCGGTTATTACGCGGCGGGCGCCGCGGGCTTGTGCTGTGCGGCGGACGACATGGCGCTCACCAGCGCGGGGCTGGAGGATCCGGACGTGATGCGGCTTTGGAGCACCCGGTACCTGCCGCCGCAGGGCAACATGATGGAATCCGTGGGGGATGTTTGCATGTCCCGCAATCCCCCGGGGATCGGGTATTAGAGCGAGTCAACTTCAACCTTTTTTTACCACAAAGTGCACAAGGAATATACAACAAAATGAAAAAGCACAGGGAAAAACAGACACAGCCAGTTGAGCGCACGAACGTAACCGGCACATTGCTGATTACCGATCTGCGCTGCGCCCTACCGGCGGTGGCGTGGACGGACGCCGGCGCAACAGTCAACAATCCGGAGCCCAGCCGACAATCCTCCGGCAAATGGCAGGTGCTTTCCTATCGCAGCCGGCTTTACGAAGGCTATATGCTGCGCACGGTCTATCCTGACGCAACCCCTCTGCGTATCCCCCTGGGGCGCTCCGGGTGGCATGCGGTGTCCATCGACCTGGCTCATTCTGCGGGCGGACACACCTGTGTCGAGGCGCGGCTGACCGGTGACGCGAAGTGGCATCTCCTTGAGGATTATTACTACCGGTCTTCGCTTGATGAAACAGCCATTGCCCGTGGCCGGTTGTTCGAGGAACCATGGATGCTGGCGGACCTGACCGGCCGGGACCTCGAAATTCGCTATCCCGCTGACTATGGGCGGGGCCGGAAGACCGGCGGCCATTGCGCCATCTATGCCGTGCGCGCCGTCCCCCTGCGTGCCGAGGACATTCCGGCGGCCGCATCGTGCCGCCACCGCCGCCTGGCGCTCTTCTGCGGACCTGTCCACCCCTTTTACAGTGATCGCTTTGACAACGAGGAGTGGGACGTGGTATGCTATAATAACAATCCGAATTGCGTCAGCTACCCATCAACGGTGGGCACGCGCCTCGGACTAGACGCCTGGGCGGTAGCGCCCGGCGGCTTACATGACTGGGTCGCCTCAGTCGAAGCCGCCTTGGACCGCGGCGAGGATCCCTTGCGGCAATGCATTGACAAAGCTCACGGGATCGGCAAGCGTTTCTGGATGGGGATTCGGCCCCAGGCGTGGATACATTGCGTGCCACCTTTAGACCACATTTGTCGTTCGCGGTTTTTTTCGTCGCATCCCGAATATCGCTGTATTGAGGCGGATGGCGCGGCTTTGAGCACCTTGAGCGTGGCCTTCCCTGCGGTCCGCGCGCATATCAACGCGTTGCTGGGAGAGACGCTGGATCGGGGCGCCGACGGAATAACTATCCTCTTTGCCCGGGGATTCGCCTTGGCACGTTACGAAGATCCGGTGCAGGAGCGGTTTCGCGCATTGTACGGCATCGAGGCGCGGGAGGTTTCCGATTCCGACTCGCGCCTGCACCGGGTCTGGGCGGAGTTCATTACGGCGTGGCTACGCGAGCTACGGGCAATGCTGGACGCCAAGGGGCCCACGCCGCTGGCGAAGCGGCGGGAGCTGACGGTGCAAACCGGGCCGTGCCTGGAGTGGAACCGGGCGTACGGGATCGACGTGGCAGCCTGGGCGCGGGAGGGATTGGTGGACGTGGTGATACCGTACCCGCGCCATGATCACACGGACCGCATCGGCTCGACCATGATCAATCATCCTGATGGATGGATTGATATTGGCGCCTATGTCCGGGCGCTCAAAGGCACGGTGGCGGAGCTGATTCCCAGCCTGGGGCATTTCATGCACCCCGAGTCGCTGGCGGTCTTACGGCAACGCGCACACGATTACTATCAGGCCGGCGCCGCCGGATTGTGCCGCTGGGACAATGAAGAGTGCATGGCGGATGCCCGGTTGGACGACCCGGAAGTCCAGCGCGTCTGGCGCAATTACCGGCTACCGCAGGACAATCCCCTGCTTGAAATCGGCGGGTTGCGCGTCGATGCCTTTTCCCCGGGAACCGGGTTTGATTGATCTGCTCCACATTTGGTCATCAGGGTCCCCAGGCTTATGACAGCGGAAACTATAACTGGATTGAGGCAGTTGGCCCGGACACAGTGCTTGTTGCGTATGCCCGGACAGACCCCAATGATTCCGAGGGTATCAAGAGTGCGATCATGGGCACGTATGTAACCGTAAAGCGCAAATGACTATCTGTTGCAGGTATTTTGGGTGAGGCTAAACTATGTAGAGGATTATTCAATGGGTATAGAGTTCTGCAAAACTCGATGAAATGACGGCCACGATAAAACGTGGCCCTCCAATACCTGAGGAAAACAGCTTGTTTTGGTAATGGAGGGACGCGCTTTGTCGCGTCACAAACGAGTTTTGCAGAAGTCTACAATGGGTAAAATATGGAGGTATAATGAAAAGAACAGGGTATTTATTGGCAGTGGCGGCGGTTATCTTTTTTGTCGGGAAGGTATGTTGCGCCGAAGAGAATCTCATCAAGAATAGTGAGGTTGTTAAGAATGAGTCCGACAAAATAGAAGGTAAATCTTCCTTGTCTGTTGAACAGTCTCGAGGGCCTTACGTCGTGGCAACCGACTATCCCGATCTACAGGCCGCGATTGATGCCCTCCCGGAGTGGGGCGGCACGGTCTATCTACCACAGGGGCAACAATACGTGCTGACCAAGACGCTCGACATGACCAGACATAAACACTATCGGCACATCAGCCTGATCGGGCAGGGATATAGTCCGGACACCTCGATCATTATCGACACAAAAGACAAGCCGGGGATTGATCTCACCGGCAACGGATATTGCACGTTTTCATCGCTGCGGATCCAGATGCGCTCGTGCAGTGTCGGGATACTCATGGCCCGGAAGGGTGACGGACAGTCGGCCGGCTGGCATGTGTTCCGCGACATATTTTTCGAGGGGAACCCCCCCCCGCACGGCGGGGGCTCTGGCCCGTCCAAGGCCCTGGTGGCCAGTTTGGGCTCCGAGGTTAATAGTTACTATAACTGCGTTTTTCTCAGCCACGTGCCGGACATCACCGGTTTCTACGTCAGCGCCGGCAATGAGCTGAACCTGAAAAGCCCTTACGCCGATGAAACCCGCGGCGGCTGTAATACCACGCTGCGCATGTACGGCTGCTCAATTATGATGTTTGGGCTCAACAGCTACAACATGCAGATCATCGGCCAGTGCCTTGACCTGAGCATTCACGGAGGATACTTCGCCGTTGCGGGCACTGCCGCCATCCGCATGGATGGCACCCGGGGACCGGTTGCTAACATCACCATCGACAACGTCCGGATAGAAGCCGAGCGCGCCCAGCATATCATCTTGAGCGCCGGCAACGTCCACCATGTCACCATCAATCAAGGCCAGTGGATTTGCGGTTGGGGTGAGCCAA
>JAHIMN010000175.1 GCA_018896395.1 Verrucomicrobiota bacterium
CCGAAGATGCAGGGAAGAACGGCAACACGTGCAGGTGCGTCATAACGTTTCTGACCTGGGTTTCCAGAAACTGTCTCAAAATCGCCAGGGGAGGTTCTGGGGGACTTTGGATTGTATCGGCATATGTAATTAACAAACAGGCGCGTTGATCGCCGACGGATGTTGGGTGTCGGGAATCAACGTTAACACCGTAACGGCCAATCATCATGGCGAACCGCGACAGCAGCCTGTCCGCCTGGGTGCCATACAGATTCGCCAGCGCTTTGTGAATACGACGCATGATTTGGCTGGAATAATAATTTATCATAGTGGCAAGCCGCGGACGTTGGCAATCAGCGTGCGCAAGCTTCGGCGCAGGACAGTGTAACTGTAATACCGGTTGGCAACTTCATAATTATGTTCCACCATGGCCCGGCGATAGTCGGAATCTTCAATAATGCGGCGGACTTCATCAATAATATCGGGCGTCAGATAACCTTCAATGATCGGCACACGAAAGCCGCGGGGCTCAATATCTCTGGCAAAAACTTCATAACGATTAACCAGAATAGGTTTTTTAAAATACACCGCCTCCAAGAAGGCGTTGCCGAAACCTTCATACATGCTGGGATAGGTGACAAAATCGGCGTGGGGATAAATATCCCAGAGCGTAAACGTCTTTTTGCCGTCGGCGTTGACGTGACGGGTTTCCGCCACGCGGGTAATTATGAACCGCAGGTCAACACCAGCTCGCCTGGCAAAACCCGCCAGCATGTCTTTATACTCAGGTCCTTCGTCGCTGGCTTCATGGGAAACTACAAGTTTATATTTGGGATTACCCAGCATCTGCACCAGATTGATCGCAGGTCCGATGCCCTTGCGCGGAATGACGCGAGTCGGTTGCAAAACCAATTTATCGTCCGGAGCCAAACCAATTTCGGCGCGGACATCCGCCGCATAGGTGTCAAACGGTTTGGGCGGATTTTCAAAATCCAGAACATTTGGAATTACCATTGAGGAGACCGCTTTGCGCCGCGCCAATTCTTCCTGGGCCGCCTGGTTGATCACCACGTGCTGGAGGTCATGGTCACGCGGCGGAAAAGCCATGTCAAGATAGTCATTGACGGCATTGACCGAAAAACGGGTTCGTTCCCAGTAAAAATCATGATGATGTCCAATTGCCGGCATGTGGGTTTCGGACATTAATTCGGCCATAGCCAGTCCTAGCGGGATGTGCATCGGAATTGATAGAACGTTTTCAAGAACCATAAGTTTGATATCAAACCGTTGCAGGAAATCATACAGCGTTTCCTTGAGATATGCCCTCAACTCCCGGATACGATGGCTGATCATGGGAGTTCGGGCGGTTTTTCCCCATATCCGCTCGGTAATCCATGCGTTTTCCGGATGATTAAAAAATGCTTCCGGAACACACATACTGCGTGATGCCGGATGATCAAGCCGCCCAGCGTACCAGTAACAGTTATGGCCGCCTGCTTCCAACACATTCGCCCACTTATTGGCTTCCAAGGATACCCCGTCTGTGCCGGCAAGCCGGGTTGAAATAATGCCGATGTTCTCCGCCATGCTGGCGCCTTTCTGTTCGAATAATGAAACGCGCCTCTAATTTAGCTGAAGACATACGTCAGCGAAAGGAAAATCAATGACATCAGATGGTATTCCTTGCGGTGGGGCACCTGCTATGTTAGTCTCAAAAACAATACGTATTGTGACCAGCACATCACGGTCGTCAAGAACGAACAGGCCAAAATCGTCCGGCCTTGATCAAACCCCTGAAAACAAAGGCCGGAACATTTGTCCCGGCCTTCAAAATGGGTAGCGGGGGCTGGATTTGAACCAGCGACCTTCAGGTTATGAGCCTGACGAGCTACCAGGCTGCTCCACCCCGCAGTCAAAACTGCACAAATGCTATCACAGTCATTTGTTAATGCAACAACAATCTTTTACGGCGCAAAAAAATATTTATCTTTTTATTTGCATCCAAACGCCCGCCCGGCTACATTGCATCTATCAAACAAGTCGATGTCCACAGAAGGCATAGCTCGACCAGTTAGGGTTGCGCTTGCTACTGGCTAATAAGAGGTGTTATATTATTCCGGATGTAATGCATGGCGTTCCGTTTTTCTCTGAGTGTTAAAGTCAAAAATCAAATTATGGAGGAGGGCTGCTAAAATGAAAAACGTTTTGTTTCTTTCTGCGTTGGTATTGCCGGTGCTTATGATGGCGGGTTGTGCGCCCACGCCCAAGATTATGCGCGCGGCGTATGATTGTCCGTTTTCGGAAACCCCGATTACGGTTGACGGCGAATTAAACGAGCCGGTCTGGGAAAAGGCCAAAACAATATTATTTACTATCCCGGTATCGTTCAAGGAGCCGATATCAAAGACCGAGGCCAAAATTGCTTATGATAAGGATTTTCTCTATGTGGCCTTCAAGGCCTACGATGAGGATATCTGGGGAATGTTGACCGAAAGGGATAGCTCAACCTGTTCCGAGGATGTGCTCGAAGTTTTCTTCAAGACCCATCCGGATAAAGACCCGTATTTCAATTTTGAAATTAACGTGCAGAATGCCGTGCTGGATGCGTATAACCTGAAAAGGAACGCGGCCGGCAACTATAAGCGCTGGTCGCAATGGGATTGCGCCGGCTTAAAAATGGTTTCCAAGGTCAAAGGGACGGTCAATAATTGGACGGACCGGGATGAATATTGGATATTGGAAGTGGCCATACCTTTTGCGGAAATTCCGACGCTTGGCGGCAAAGCTCCGGTTAAGGGCGACAAATGGCTCATTAACCTTGCGCGCTACGATTATTCAATTTATCTGCCCGAAGGCAGGGAGCTTACCGCCAGCGCGCCTTTGTCAGTGCTCAATTATCATTGGCATGAAGATTGGTCCGCGCTGATTTTTAATTGAGTGCGTGGATGTGGTGGAACCGATGGGCGCCGAGACCTATTTGTACATGACGTCCGGCCGGCACAATTTTATCGCAAAAAGTGATCCGCACCGCCGGTGCGCCATGGGTAATGAATTGCAGCTGGCGTTCCTGAATACCAAAGCCCATTTTTTTGATTCGGCTACGACCAACCTGATCGTCTGATCGCGTCATTCGCGCCGCTTATTTCAGAACAATGACGTTATAGCCGGTTAGTGGCGGCAAGGCGATGATTGCATATCTTGCTTCGCGGCGGAGGCGCAAGGAGCGTCCAGAGGCCAGTTCCACGGCCTGTCGGCAGGCGCCGCGGATTTTTATAAAACGATTCGTAACCGGGATGATTTCAGTAATCGGGCGGGTTTTGTCACAGGATACGTTGACCACGTGAAGGATGCGTTGTCCCGATCGTGTCCTGGCCATGGTGACTTCCACAGTGTCCGGCAGATTTGTCAGAATCGGCAATTGGTCGTTGGAAAACCAGGTCATAATTTGCCGGAATAACCGATTGCATTCCAGGAGGCCGCGATCATGATAAAAGCGGAAAAATTGACCGGGAATATAAACGACTCGTCCCCGGCCGTAGCGTCGGGCACTCACGGCCGGATAAGACGTTTCCGGCTGGGGGTAATCGCAATAATAGCGGCAGCGTTTGAGCAGGGTCGCCACGCCATATTCGGATTGGACGGCCAGATACCGGCCGCCGATGGGAAATAGGGCGCCGTGTAATCCGTTGGAGATCGGATGATCCGCATGGAACCGGGCATAGGAAACGTTCCATGCTTCCAGGGTTTCCCCCACGTCGCGTTCGTAATGCGCGCCCAATAAATCCGCCAGCGCAAAATCCGGGAGCGGTCGGCCGGCGGCGTCGCTCAATGACGTGCGGTACGTGGCCAGCAGGTTGCCGCCCCCGTTGACGAACCGGCGGATGCCTTCGGCCTGGCGCCGATCCACGTGCGCCACATCGGGCAGGATCAGAACGCAATAGCCATTCAGGCGGTCGGTTGCCACATGCTCGTCGAGAATCAAATCCCAGGGCAAATGATTGTGCAGCAGGAGCGCCTGGGCGCCGACCAGTGATTTGCGATACTCGCCCATTTTTACACGGTCGCCCTCCGCATGCAACTGGACGCTGCGGGAGGAGAAGAGGATGGCCGCAAAGGATTCCCAGCAGACATCGTTGAAAATCGCGCGATGCCGCGCAACAAGAGAAAACACGTCCTTAATTCCCGGCAGGCCGGCACGGCTGATCATCGGCGCACAGGGCAGACTCCAGACCATGGGACGGCCGCCGTTGGCTATGACTTTAGCCGCCTTAATCTTAGCCTCCGCCGGAGATGGCGGTACATAACTGGGATAGAGGGGGTACTCCACCCAGGTCAAGACGGGTAAATCGATACTGCGGCCGAACGCACAGACTTCGTTGATGTGCTCGAAGGTCTCGTTATACATGCGGACCGCGGCTTCAGTGTGGATTGCGTTCGCAATCCGGTGCGCGTAGATGGCATTATCCTCGGGCGTAAAGGTCGGGAACGGCGACCAGAACTGCCCGCGGTTAAAAATAACGACCTGATGCGGGTTCCGGCTGCGCGCCGCCTTCACAAGCCCGCGTGCCAGCCGGCGCGACGTCAGGGTCATCCATTTCAGATAGTGTTGGACGTCCGGCGATGCCCATGGGCGCCGAGACGGAATGGGACGTCCGTAGGCTCGGCGGCAATAGACGCATTCGCAGAACGGCTCGATGGCAAAATTATCGATATAAATACCAGCCGGCCGACTTTGCGCAACGACCTCCCGGATAATGGATTTGAAATAGTCCAGGAACGGACTGTTCGGGCAAAGCGGGTAGATCGTGAGTTTGGCCTTAACATCGGGGTGCGAAAACGGTTTGCCCCGCACGATAATCCGCCAATCGGGATGGTGAAGATAAAGATCGGTGACCCATTTGGAATTCAGATACACGATGAATCGAACATCCTGTTTTCGACATTCGTTTTCGAACTCCTTCAACACGTTGCGAGCGCCCAGGTGCGGCGCCGACGGAGCGATCCGCGAGGGATAGTATGTGTAGCCCTGGTGCGAAAACATGCCGATGCGCACGGCATTGGCGTTGATTTCATTCTTAACAACGCCGATGATTTGAGCCGGATTGAGATCGTAATGTTCCAAGTCGAAATAGGTCGGCTCAATCGCGACACACAAGGCTTCCCGTAAAAAGGCCGGCGTTCTGGTCTTTATCGTCATCATGATATCCTGCTGACGTCATACATCCGGATTTTTGTCATCCCCAGTGGAATTCGTTGAGCCGGGACAAATCCGCCGGCGGTGTTCGCAAACGGCCGTTTTCCGGAATCAACGGCCGGCCAAAAATCAGATCGCGCAGGGGATTGGTAAAGCGATCCAGCTCGATCATCATGATTTCGGGGCGATGGCCGAACGCACGGATCAGGGTCCAGAGCGCCACGCTCGCGCCTAATTGGTGCGGTGCCAAGGGCTTACCGGAAGCCGCCACGCGCTCCAGCGCATCCACGCCTCCCATACGGGCCAGATCGGGTTGAAGCACGTCAACCACTTCGGCAAATTCCCGGAACTGGCGGCCGGTATAGAGATTCTCGCCGCAGCCGATCGGGACTCCCGGGTTGATGCGATGCAACGCCTGATAGGCGTCCAGGTCATCGGCGCCAAAGGGTTCTTCGATCCATAAGGGATCAAGCGTCTGCATCTGCTCGCATATCGCCACCACATCCGGGAAAGAATACGGCGTAGGCACATACGGCTGGTTCAATTCCAGGATCAACCCGATTCCGTCGCCGACCGTTTGCCGGGTTGCAGTCATTCGCTCCACGTCGCGGGCAATGCCAAGAAGGCCGCGAATTTTAATGGCCGTAAAGCCGCCGGCCATCGCCTGTCGGCATTCATCCTTCAGCGCGCCGAGGTCCCGGCTGAATCCCGCGCTGAGATAAACCGGCACATCAATCGGTTCGGAAACC
>JAHIMN010000176.1 GCA_018896395.1 Verrucomicrobiota bacterium
AAATATATTAAAACGAGAAATTATCTGTTCGCCTTTGGCGAACCATTTTTTCCCAGCGTAGTCTGGGAAAAAACGTAGTACCTGATACATCAGGAACCGCTAAGAAAAACAAGATAACCACGGATGAACACGGATTGACACGGATATTTACAAGAAGCAATGAGGCTCTCATTTTTAAGAAAACATTTTTCTTTATCTGTGTTCATCTGTGTCCATCTGTGGTTCGATTTTTTGGGTTGCGGGCGTCAGCCCGCGTTAGATACATTCATTATGGCAACATCCAACCCAGATCAACTGGTTCCATTCTCCATGAACCATAAATTATCAACCATTCCCGATCTGCGCGTTTACGCGTGGATCGGAGTTCCGTTTGACCCTGAATCCGTCGGGCGCATCCTGAATGATCCAGCCTTGAGCCTCGACTTCCCGCCGCAAGCGGTCAGCCTCGGCCCAGTCCTTACGCTGGCGGGCTTGAAGTCGGGCTTGGGCCAATTGGACGACAGCCGCCGGCGGGATTAGCGTATCACCGGGCCGCACGCCCAGCACGCCGTCAATATGGGCCAGCGTGTCAAGCGCCTGGGCGGCTTCCGCTGGACTCAAGGCACCCTCATCCAGACGCTTATTGCCCTCGTGGACAAAATCGAAAAGCGCGGCCAGGGCCAACGAGATATTGAGGTCATCATCCAAGGCACGGGTAAAAGCCGCGAGATAGGCGCCCATCCAGGCGGGCAACGCACTCATTTTTGATTTTTGATTTTCGATTTTCGATTGCTGACCTCCGTCCTCTGATCTCTGACCGCTGACCGCTGACTTCTGATCGTTATGCGCTAACAGTCGTTCCGAAAACGCATCCAGGCGAGCGAGGGCGCCGCAGTCGGCGTCCAGCGCCTCAAAGGTAAAATTGAGCGCCTGCCGATAATGGACAGCCATGAGTGCGTAGCGGATTTCGCGGCCGGAGTAACCGCGCCGAAGTATATCCCGGACCGTGAAAAAATTGCCCAGCGATTTGGACATCTTCCGTCCATCCACGACCAAATGGGCGCAATGCATCCAGTACTTGACGAAAGGCCGGCCGGTTGCGGCCTCGCTCTGGGCAATTTCATCCTCGTGGTGTGGGAAAATGTTGTCCACGCCGCCGGTGTGCAGATCGAAGCTTGCCCCCAGGTATTTCATGCTCATGGCCGAACACTCGATGTGCCAGCCCGGCCGGCCGCGCCCCCAGGGCGAGTCCCAGGCCACGTCGCCGTCTTCGCTTTGCCAGGCTTTCCACAAGGCAAAATCAGCCGCATTTTCCTTCTGGTATTCGTCCTGGGCAATGCGCGCGCCCGGCTTAAGGCCGGTAAGATCCAGGTGCGCGAGTTTTCCGTAATCCTTGAATTTGGCGATACTGAAATATACGGACCCGTCCTCGGAGCGGTAGGCATAGCCCTTCTGGAACAGGATCTCGATCAGGGCGATCATTTCGGGGATATGCGCCGTGGCGGCCGGATAGTGCTCGGCCGGCTCGATCGCCAACGTGCGCAGGTCCTCAAAAAAAGCATTCGTGTATTGCCGGGTATAATCACCCAGGGCCACTTTGGCCGCCTGCGCTCCGCGAATTGTCTTGTCATCAACGTCCGTCAGGTTCATGACCTGGGTCACCTGAAAACCCCGGAAGCGAAGAGTGCGCCGGAGCAGGTCCTCAAACACATAGGCGCGGAAATTGCCGATGGTGGCAAAGTCATAGACCGTCGGCCCGCAGGTGTAAAGCCGGACCTGCGGGGTCTGGAGCGGAACGAATTCTTCCGTTTGACGTGATAAAGTATTGTATATTCGTAAAGACATAACAAACGTTACTGTTTACTGATGACTGATCACTGATCACTATTCCTCCACCTCCACGGTCGCCACGGCCATTGCGGCAATACCTTCCCGGCGGCCCAGGGCGCCCATGCCTTCCAGGGTTGTGGCCTTGATCGAAACGCCCTGCACGGATACTTCCAGCACGCGGGCCAGCCGCTCGCGCATGGCCTGCCGATAGGGCGCCAGTTTCGGCGCTTCGGCCATGACGGTGGCATCCATATGCACTACGCGCGCCCGGCGGGTCTTCAGCCGCTCTACCACCTGCGCCAGCAAATCGAGGCTGGTCGCGTCTTTCCAGCGCGGATCGGTGTCCGGAAAATGCACGCCGATATCGCCATCGGCAATGGCGCCCAGCAAGGCATCGGCCAGCGCGTGGCAAAGCACATCGGCATCGGAATGTCCCTCCAGACCCATGGCGTGTTCGATGGGCACACCGCCCAGGATCAGCCGCCGGCCCTTGACCAACCGATGCGCATCAATGCCAATTCCGGTTTTAATCATGGTAACACATTCTGTCTGTTGGCCGGTGGCACGCCGTTTGATTTTCCTTCCACGGACATGCCCGCCGTCATGGCAAACCGGAGCGCATCCTCGACCGACATATTAATCGATGTAAGCCTCGAACGCGGCAAATAGATAGTATATCCGCCCAGCTGATAACTAATTGGAACATATACGGCACAGTGCCCCTCGCCCATGTGTTCTAATCCCGTCCCACTCAGGTCCTGCCGGGTCATAATCCCCAGCAAGTGAATGTCATTACCAATGTCCACCTTGACCACATATTTATTGCCGCCGTTTATTTTATTCCCCTTGGCCAGGAACGCCATCAAATCCTTGATACCACCCAGCACCGTTTTCACCAGCGGAACGCGGGCCAGCCAGCCCTCGACCATGTCCACTATCCGTTGGAACAGCCAGAGATTAAGCAGGAGCCCAACGCCAATCGCCAAAATCAATCCGGCCAACAGGCCCATACCCGGCAGGTAGATGCTTTCCGGCAACACGGCCTTCAACAGCTCACCCAGCGCATGCTCGGCGGTAGAACCTATCCAGAAAATAAAAAACAGCACGATACTGATCGGCAAAATCGCCGACAGCCCTTTAACCAGTAATAATCCAAGAGTTTTCATGATTGTACTTGTCCACCTTCCCGCGTAACGCGGGATTCATGCCATAGGCAGACCCGCCTATGGCGGGAAACTTTCCCCCGCGTTTCGCGGAGTCCGTTGTCTGCCTTCCGCACACTTCACGCTATACGCTTCACGCTTCACGTGCTTCCGCCGCCGCCAGGGCCGCGTCATAATCCGGCTCCTGGGCAATATCCGGCACCTGCTGGGCATAGACAATGCGGTTATTGCCGTCCAGCACCAACACGGCGCGGCTCATCAGCCCGGCCAATGGTCCGTCCTTGATCTGCACGCCGTATTCCTTGCCGAAGCTCGGGGACCGCAGGGTGGAGAGCGTTACAATATTTTTCAAGCCCTGGCTCTCGCAGAACCGGCTCTGGGCAAAGGGCAGGTCCGCCGAGATATTGATGAGCACCGTGTTCGCCAGCGCCGCGACAGCTTCGTTGAACTTGCGCGCCGACACGGCGCACACGGGCGTATCCAGGCTGGGCACAATATTGACAACCTTTTTCTTCTGCCCGAACGTGGCCAGCGTCACGTCCGCGAGATCCGCGCCCGTCAATTTAAAGGCCGGTGCGACCGTTCCCCGGGCCGGCAGTTTTCCCGACGTATGAATCATCCTGCCTTTGAACGTGATTTTGGCCATCGACCCCTCCTTGCGCCAATCGGTTGCCGATTTTGCGACATGTTCCTACTATGCTGTAATATCCGGGATTATGCAAACATGAACGTGTGGACAAATGCATCTCCATTCTTGACAACCACAACGCATTTTTACCAGACTGATGGCCTATGGATAAAGCGGCACACAAAACGGTTTCGCGGCCGATTGAAATCATTTGTTCGGCCTGCGGAAAGGACGCGCTTTTAAGGCGCGAACCCGTATACGAGGGATTCAAGCGCACGGGCGAAATACTGTCCTGCGCCGCCTGCGGCCATGTCTTTCCCGCCGAGGCCGCGGTTCCGTTCAAAGCAAAAAAAATCGTGCCGGGCTTCGATCGCCGGGACGTACCGCCGCCGCCCAAGGTGTTTGGCGAGCGGGAGGTGCTCGAAACCGTCGGCCGGCTTTGCCGTCATTGCGCCCATTACGTGGTCAATCCCTTCCTTCAGCGTTGTGGCCGATCCAACCGGGAAGTGGAATCCACCGATACCTGCGATCAGTTTACGCCCAAACTCCCGCC
>JAHIMN010000177.1 GCA_018896395.1 Verrucomicrobiota bacterium
AATCTCTGCGTACACAACTCAACATCCAAACCATGAACGCCATACCCGATCTCATTTGCTACCCCAACTTGCTGCCGTTTGAAACCACCGAAGCCAACGTGGACGCCTTCATGCGCTCGTTGTCCGCCGCCGGGGTCACCCATGTACAGATCAACCATCTGCCCGACCTTACCGCGTTGACCACCGACGAGACCGCCTACTACCGCACCGTTGCCCTTGACGATCTGGAGAAGATTCAGGGACTGGGCGCCTTCGTCCGCCATGAATCCGACGAGCGCAACCGTGACTACGTGCTCCATGAACTCTACGAGAAGCAGACCCTGGCCGGGCTGGCCCAGGCGGTGGAACTGTTGGAGAAGGAGGCGTCCGGCGCCGATTCCGACAGCGCCGCCATTCTCCTGCGGCAGCGCGACCACATCCGCTTCGCCTGCCTGATCCAGCGCTCGCACTACAACTGGTACGAGGCGGGCCGCCATATCGTGCCGGGCGACAAGCCGGGCAAGGGGCGAAGCATGCCCGAGATCGTGGACGACGAAATCGGGAACACCCGCGCGATGATCGCCCTGCTGGAGGGGCGCCTGGACCAGTTTATGCGCGCCATGACCTCCGACACGATGACCTACGAATTCGGTCCCGGCTTCACCGGGCACCTCAAGCTGCGCATTGAGGTCATGCGCCGGCACCGCAACGATCCGCCGCGCAACCTCGCCGGCATGCTCGGCAAGGCCCATGCCTACCTGAAAGACATGGAAAGCTGAACCAAACACTCAGACCAGGACCAGATGATAAGCAAGACCAAGAGGCAACTCGCGCGCTCGCACCCCGGCTACTGCCCTGCCTTACCCAAACGAAAAAAATTGACTTAAAATTGACCGTTCGGTACATTTTCCAACAGTTAAACGCAAGACTTTTGCAATCAACGCGAATGCTTTCCCCGTTTTCCATTGGAAACACGGAAGCAGCAACTTGGAACATGAAGCTTGTACCTTTTAAGGTATGCGCATGTATATTGACCGTGGATTGAATGACCGTTGGGTTAGGCCGCAACGGATTCGGCGGGTGGGGCGGAACCGGTATGCGGTGACGCTGACGGAATCGCTGGGCAAGGCCTGGAAGAACGAGATCGTCTCATATCCGTTTCCGCAGGGAAAGGGAATGACCATCGCGGTGAGCAATGCCGGCCGGTCAGTGCCTTGCCAGCAATCCGGCGAACGGTTGTCGCTGCTGGTGGAATCGCTGGCGCCGGGTGAACGGAAAGAATTTTCGATCGTCTTTTCCGATGAAGATCGGGAGCTCACCACCACCGCAGGCATTCAAATCGCCGGGACGCCGCAGCAGGTGGTGATGAGCAATGGGACGTTGGCGATTCGGATGCCGGCGTCGGGCGATGAACTGCCATCCGGCGAACCGGTTCCGGGACCGCTGCTCGGCGTGCGTTTCGGCAACAGTCCCTATCTCGGGAAGGGATGCCTCGAGAGCCCATTGGCGGTGCGGTCAATCGAGAACCGGATCATGGAGTTCGGAGCGTTGTGGACCACGCTGGAGGTGGTTTATACCTTCGAAGGTGGCGCCGTGTATCGCGTGCGCTTCACCATGCGTCCGAATATGCCGTATTGCGAGGTGGAAGAGGAGAGCACACTGAGGGTGCGGCTGTGGCCGGCGCCGCGTCCCTACCGGGAGATCGGCAGCCTGGGCGCCTCGTTCTGGAACCAGGCGCGGGAAGATATCGCCAAACCATGCCTGCGTCCCTGCCCGAGCAGCAACGTCATCTTCGACCTGCGCGCGGGATTCAGCCCCGATCGGCTTATCACCCATTCCACCGCCTGCTGGGAAATAATGGACTTGGCGCTCGGTTCGCCGGCGCTGAAGACCTACACTGCCATGCGCCCGGCGCTGCCGTTCATTGATGGCGGATGGCTGGGCGTCTACGATTCCGGACGGGACGAAATCCTCGGCGTCGTCTCGCTCGATATCGCGCATTGGGGCATACCGGATGACGTCATTCACCCCAAGCATCGCACCGTCGGCGCGAATACCGAAGTGATCCTCGTCGATTCCGCAGAAGCAGGTTCCTACCTGCGCTTCCCCATCGAGAATCTGCGCCGCCGCTGGCTGCTGACGGTTGCATCGCGCCGGGAAGGATTGGGCGAAACCGAGCCCATCGGCCATCACGAGCCGATTTGCCGCCAGGCGAACTCACAGTTCCCCCTCTGGGAGCTGCGCACCCGGCTCGCTGATCTGCCCCTGAATAAAGTGAAAGACTGGGTCACCGGGTGGCCGGACACCGGTGACGACCATCCGCGTGTGCTGTGCGGCAAAGCGGATTTTCCCGCCATTCGCGAGAAAGTGCGGGCCGTTCCGGAATTGTGCGCCTGTTACGAGCGCACCGGCGCCACCCATTGTGCGGACCAGTACCTGATGGAAGGCTCGGTGCCGGGGTTGGCGGCCATCGAAAAGGCGACGCATGCAAAAGCATTGGTGGAAAGCATCCTGCAGCAGGGATATGTCAGCCCGACATACTGCATCGCGCTGGCCCGCCCGTTGCGCCGCTATGCGATTGCCTGCGATATCCAGTGGGATTCCTTCACCCCGGCGGAGAAGCGGGAAGCGCGCCGGGTGTGCGCGCTGGCGGCGTATATCCTCTCCGACGGCGACTGGTGGCAGTATGTCTTCCGTCCCGGCGAGACGACCTACCTGCCGAATTTTAACACGGATGTCTTCACCTGCTTCGGTATTATCGGGTTTTTCCTCTCCGACCATCCCTGCTCCGCGCTCTGGATACGTTCGCTCATCACGCGGATGAATCTCGAGTTGAAGACGCACCTGCGGCCGGATGGCGGGGGCGAGGAGAACGTGGGAGGTTACCTGGTTTCCACCTGGCAGCAGCTCTATATGCCGGCGCTATGGGCATTGCGGCGCAACGGGGTGAAGGATTATTCGGCTGATCCGAATATCCTGGGCGGGGCGCGCTTTCTGCTGAAGGTGCTCGGGCCTCCCGATGTCCGCGACGGCGCTCTGCGCCAGATGCCGCCCATCGGACATCACCCGTATGCGCGGAAATGCCCGCCGCTGTTTGCCTGGCTGGCGGCCTTCGTGAAGGAGGCCGACCCGGCGCTGGCCGCGAACCTGATGTGGGCGTGGCGGTCGGTCGGCTCGCCGGTTTATCAGAATGGCGATCACTCCGGCCCGCTGGCGAACCCGTTTTCCCGGCATTACGTCTTCCACGATCCGACGATCCCGGAGCAGCCTCCCGCGCTGGAAAGTCATAACCTGCCGCACGTCGGGGCGGTGCTGCGCAGCCATGGCACGAGCGAACTGGGGAGTTACCTTTTCCTGAAAGCCGGACGCGTGCATTCGCACCATGACGACGACGAGGGATCGTTCCATTATTTTGCCCGCGGCATGCCGCTGGCGCTCGATGGCCTGCCCGTGCAGAACGGCGCGACCGCCCAACAGCATAACGCCGTCACCTTTACGCAGCCCGGGCAACCGAGCGGGATGATCGAAAAATTCACCACGACACCGGAAGCCGATTACATTCGCGCGCGCATCGCGCCGCGCGCCTTCGCCTGCAATGCCATGTTTACCGACGGCACGCACCGCAGCGGATTCACGCGGGAAATCGTCTTCGTCAAATCCCCGCTACCCGGTGGCGTCGAATACCTGGTGGTGAAAGATACTTCGACCGGTCCTGACCCCTGCCAATGGAACCTGGATGTCCTCTCCCGGCAGCCTGCACAGGTTGCTGCGGGACAGGTCCGTTTTCCCGGCCATGCGCAGGCGGGATTCGGCATGGGCCTGGATATCTTCTTCCTCGAGCCGGTTATCCCGGAGATAACTTTTGAAGCCGGTGTCGTCAATCCGAAAAGCGGGAGGACCGTCACCGAGCACTGGTTGCTGCATGCCGCGGGCGGGCCGGGGACGACTTTCCTCACCGTGTTGTTTCCGCGCCGCGATAGCGAGCTGATGCCGCAGGTGGAATACTGCATGCGGGAAGAAACGGTACGCATCATCCATGGCGAGAGCCGCGACCTGATCTTCCTGCGCCCGAACCCCGCCGTGGGCGCCGATCTCGAAGGCGTGCGCTTTGCCGGACGGGCCGGATTGGCGCGCCGCCGAAACGGCGATCGACACTTAATTAACCTCGACGCAGGCTTGATCGTCGAACAGGCTGTAACGCCGGCGCCATTGCGCTTTTTATAAAGGAGCATGCCCCGTGAGCACACTAACGCAAGCCTCAACCTATCAACGCATTCTCGACAGCCTGGCGGCGCCCGCGCCGCGCGACTATACCCCGCAGTTCCACATTGCGCCGGAGCGATGGGGATGGACGATCTTCGACGGCGATGTTTCTATCGCGCGGTTTACCTTGGACGGCGATTATGCTTTCGATATCTGGAAATTCTCGCCGTTCGATCCGCCGATCATGGCGAATTCCGAGCCGGCGGGCGCCGTTTATGACCTGCACACCGCGCACAACACCTTCGTCAACTTCCCGGTATCGCGCTGCGGGGATATCGCGGAAGGCGTGGAAAATGTCGGCGATTGCATGGAAGCGGAATGGTTGCCGCGAAGCGGCGCCGAGTTGCACCTGCGCATTACCGGGAAGTTTTTAGAAGGCCAACATATCCAGTATGACGTCCGCGTCTTCTACGACCCGCAGCGCGTGCAATACCGCTTCTTTTTCGACGCGGAAGCCTGGAAAATCCGTTCAACCGGCGGGGAACCGATCAACATGATGCTGGCTGGCGCGCTGACGGATACCGCGGAAAAGCGTCGCTGGACCCACTCCCTCTGGGCTGATCCGCAAGATCAGGTGAAACGGTTGATGCACTCGAACGCGCTCTTCAACGCCACCGATTACGGGGACTCCACCGGGCGCTGGCGCACGAAAAACGCCCCGCTCACCGGCGCGTGGATTGCCTATGCCGCGCACCCTGAATTCAACCCGGCCATGCTTATCCGCGAAGCCAATGCGCCCATCCAGTTTGCCACCTGTTCGCAGTTGTTCGATGAACACCTGATCTGGCAATCCGCCGGACTCGATGAGCTGGACGAGGGGTATTTCCACTTCGTCATGCGCACCGAATTCGTCAACCTTCCCGCCGCGCTGGCCCAAGAGTTCCTTGCCGGCGCAATGGATCCGCCGAGGCCCGCGCGCTGGCGCACGAAGTTGATTGCGCTGCCTTTTCACATGGGGGTGGAGAATTCCTTCGAAACGTCTGCCGATCCCTGGGAGCCGGAAGATTGCCCCATCATCGTGCTGGAGGATATGGCTTGCTGGGCGGATGACGCCGCGCACAGCGGATCGCGCAGCCTGAAGCTGACCGGAGAAGCTTTTCATCACTGGAAAACCCTCATGCCGGTCGGCGCCGTCTGCTCGGTGCAGCCGAACAGCCGCTATCGCCTGTCCGGGTGGATCAAAACCGAAGGGGTGGAACGCTTCGCCCGCCTCGAGCTGGCGTCCTACGAATACACCTACAACAACATCATCGACATCACCCACTCCGCCCACGTGGCCGGCGACACGGACTGGACTTATGTGGAGACCGATCTCGATACCGGCGACGAAGCCTACGTCATGCCCCGCCTTTCGCTCTACGCCCGCGGAACTGCCTGGTTCGATGATGTGAAGCTGGAGAAGGTCGGGGAATGAACCCTGCGTGAAAACATACGGGTTTTTTTACTTATATCCCGTTTCGATTGTATACATTCTAACCCGCAAACGCGTCAATGCATACACCCATTGTTTGGACGGTCGGTCACGACCCCATCGTCCCGATTGAAGAGCTGATCGGGAACTTGTACGACGATCACGGAAACAAAGGAGGAGTAGCTGTTTATGAGCAAATGGTTGTTTAAGTCCATGGCGAATTTTTCTGCAACGCTAACATGGAAATCATTGCTCATGAAGCTCGTGCTTGGCCTGATGCTGTTGGCCTCTCCCCTTCTGGCACAACAGCAACCTGCCCGGCAACCACAGGCCAAGCGGCCGGCCGTATTGCTTTTGCCGGATAACAAACCGGACTTTACCTATCTGAACGAACTCCATGCCAAAGGATTCGATATCGACTATGGCATCAGCAAGGAGAAACCCCTGACCTGGGAACGGCTCAAGCAATTCAACTGTATTGTGTTGACGGAAATTCCTCTAATGAATAATACCCGGAGCCGGTGGCATCCGTGGCGTTTCCCCCCTTATCGTGACGAGTTCTTTGCTTTGCTTGACCGTTTTCTGGCCGCGGGCGGAGGTGTCCTGCTGTTACTGGACACAGCCGATACGAACGTATCCCCGGCCTATGAAACCCATAACATGTTGTTAGAACGGTGGGGAGCGAAGTTGCCTCTCGAAAGTCTCCGTGACCCTGTGACCGAAACCAGGCATCCCCATAGCAGGTCACCATTTATTTACACGGACAAGATTCTGCCCGGTCCGGTAAGCGATAAAGTGCGCGGCATCTGGTATCCCATCGCGCGCAGCGGCAATTTTGGTGTTTATGGCCAGGCGATTGAAGTGGACACGAACTGGACGGTGATTGTGCGCGGCGGAGATGGTTGTTACTCGGAGGCGATCAAGCCCCGCGTGGCCCTTGGCGAAAACGAGAAGTTCACTCCGTATGTGCGGCCGGGGCAAACCCATTCTCCGGTGTTGTATGCCGTCCGTGAATATGGCGGCGGTCGGATGGGGTTGGCCGTCTTGAATAGGGTCTTTCACCTGATCAGCGGCACTACATGGGCCCATGACCGCGTGATGTTGGGCAAGGGCATGGCCAAGCGACCGGGCGATTTCAATATACTGCTCGAAAATACGATGCGGTGGCTGTCGCAACCCAGTCTCGACAAGGGGACGTTAGGCGGATACCAGCAGGATCCTGTTGTGCTCAAGCATCCGCATTTCCGTAAAAAACCATCCGAATATTTTCCAGAGTTCGATTCCTATCAGAACCCGGTTCCACGCGGGCAGGTTTTCCGGGGACTGGTAGGCGCACAGACCGCCTATTCCGCCGGCAAGGGAACTGTTGCGGATTATGCCGCCGCCGCCCGGCAGGCGAAAC
>JAHIMN010000001.1 GCA_018896395.1 Verrucomicrobiota bacterium
AATAGAATTAATGAAAACGGTGTAGGAGCGCCACCCCGCTGGCGCGAAGAAATCGCCTCGACGGGGCGAGGCTCCTACGCAATTTGGGTTGCGGGCATAGTCCGCATTGGGGAATAAAAAACCGGTAACCGCTGAACCGTGAACCGCTTAACCGTGAACCCTTGAACCTTGAACCATGCCTAAAAAGGAGAAGCTGTGCTATGCAGATCAAAACCTTTATCGTGATCGGCGAAAACATTCACTGCACGCGCGTGCTGAAGCGCGATGGCAACCTGGTGGACGCCGCCGCACACGTTATTCGCTATGACGATGGCGGCAAGAAGAAAACATTGCCCATTCCCGAAATTTTGTTAAAAAACGCCGATTGGGAAAACGGAAAAATCAAGCACTGCGTCGCGGCGATCTGGCAGGGGCTGAACGGACAGGGGCCCGCGCAGGAAGCCGGCCGCGATTACCTGCGGGTCATGGCGGCCAAGCAGGAGCAGGCCGGGGCTTCGTTCCTCGATGTGAACGTGGATGAATTCAGCATGGATTTGCCGGAACGGATCAAGGCCATGCAGTGGACGGCGGCGCTGGTCCAGGGCGCCTCCCGCCTGCCGCTCAGCATTGATTCCTCCAACAGCGATATCATGCGCGCCGGCCTGAAAGCCTGCGAGCAGGCCCGCGGTCGGCCGATGGTCAACTCCATTTCCCTGGAGCGCATCGGGCTCCTGGGCGCGGTGGCCGAATATAAACCGGCCGTGGTGGCCTCCGCCGCCGGCGAAAAGGGCCTGCCTGCTACCACGCAGGAACGCCTGGATAACCTGGGACGGCTGATCCCGCAGTTGACGGCCAAGGGCATCCAGATGGATTGGATTCACGTGGACCCGCTTGTTTATACGATTTCCACGGACCCGAACAACGGCAAGATGTTTTTGGCCGCCGTGCAGGCGATCCGGGCAAAGTACGGCCCCGCCATTCATATTATCGGCGGCTTGAGCAATGTGTCCTTCGGCATGCCCGCCCGCAAGCTGATCAACCAGGCCTTCGCTTATCTGTCGGTGGAAGCCGGCGGCGATGGCGGCATTGTGGATCCGCTCCAGATCAATGCCAAAATCCTCCAGGGATTGGACACAAAAGCGGAGCCGTTCCAGCTGGCCAAGGCGCTCCTGCTGGGCGCGGACGAGTTTGGCATGAATTTCATTGCCGCTCATCGCGAAGGCAAACTCGGGTAGGGCGGAAGAAAGAGTGATCAGTGATCAGTTGAGATCTGCCCCTTCCATATATAATCATAGCATTTGCGATATATCGGGCGTAGCGCGGCGCGAAGCCCGATGCTACCGTGTGGCGAATTCGGTTTCCGCCGGAGGCGGATTCGAAAAAACAAGGCAATCCCGCTTAAGAGCGGGACAGGGCTTGGGCCGTCACGCTGAGGGCGACATATGGTCCAAGATTTATCCCGCGTTTCGCGGGATCGCCGCTGCCTTTTTCGAACCGAACTCGACACACTGCCGAGAGAGATACTTGAATTACGGGCATAGCCCGCGTTAGGCCATGCGATCCGGAGGGCGGCGATGTTCGAGAATGATGATGAGTTGTTGCTGGAAGTGGAGCCATCCTGGTGGCATTACTTCTGGTACCTGGTGTTCGGGTGGCTGTTGATCCCGCTCGTGATCGCGCTCTGGAAGCAGGCCAGTCTGACCTTGCGCGTGTACCCGGACCGGGTCGTGCTGGAAACCGGGCTCGTCAGCAAGCGCGTTGTGGATCTGGCGATAACGGACATCAATACGGTTGAAATTATCCAGTCGTTTTTCCAGCGGCTGTGCCGGATCGGCGATATCAAGATGGCCACTTCGGGCGTGGAAGGCTATGAGATGGTCGCCCGTGGCTTGCCGAATCCCAAACGGATTAATGAAGTCGTTGCCGCCCAACGCCGGAAATTGATGAAAATCTGAACGGAAGAGAAGATTTGACCACGCGCGGCGCGTGGCTGGCCACGGACTTGTCACGCCAAAGGCGTGATTGCACTGACATGTCTCGGCGTAGCCGCCGCGACGAAGACGGATGGCACGGATGAGAATAAAGAATGATTGGATTAGTTTGCCCTATATCCGTGTTATCCGTGTTCATCCGTGGTATCATGCCATAGGCAGATCCGCCTCTGGCGGAAAAATCTGCTCAGAAAAACAAGATATTGTGACGGATAGTAGAACGGGAACCACGGACTTTGCGAGGGATGGGAAATGCACTTGATTCTGAACGGCGAAACGATCGAGCAGCCCAGACCGTGCTCGCTGGAGGCTCTCCTGCGGGAGCTGAAGCTAAAGGCCGAACGTGTGGCGACGGTCGTGAACGACGATGTTGTGCCCTCCAGTCTGCGCGCCGCGCGCCAGGTACAGGAAGGCGACCGGATCGAAATCCTGACCTTCGCCGGAGGCGGGTAGGGCAGACGACGGCCTGCCCACCGTAGCTTTAGCGAAGGCGGGACGACAGACGGGAAACAGAAGTCGCTATAGCACCGCGGTTGACACCGACGTTGGACAAGAGACCACATGAGCCCGAATCAGGAAGAATCGCAATCCGATGATGTCGCCCAATGGAAAAGCGAAGAAAGACGCGAGCTCTGGAGCCGTCTGATCCGTTGGGGAGTTGGTGTCCCCCTGGTTCTGTTCTCGTATCCATGGCTTGGATGGTTCGGCCCATTCCTCGTGGTTTTGGGCAGCATCCTCATAGCGCGTGATATCGCGGGATATTTCGCCACCAAGTTCGCGGGAAATATTATCTGGACTCATCACGATGGCAAACCAAAACCTATCTACGGCATTCCACGATCACTCGCCGCCAAAGGGAGATATGCGGAGGCGGAAAAGGAATACGAAAATATTATTCAGGAATTCCCGAATGAGGTGAAGCCTCATATTGAAATGATTAATATTGCGATAGTAAGATTAAATGACGCCGAACTGGCAGAACAATTGTATCAAAGAGGAATGGGGCTCCTCCAGGATCCCGATGACCGCGAGATGCTTACCAGGATGTATGCGGCGATACGGACGCGACTCAAGCGTAGAGATAAATACAATAGGAAACCTGTTCCTCTTGAAAAACTGGAGAAAAAAGGCTCAATTAGAGCGTGACTGACACAAACTGTGGCGATGACTTATGTCGAACCCGGCCTTGCTCCCTACATCGCAGTAGCCGCGCCGAGGGTGAAAGACATCGTTGGGCTGGCGATAAAATCTAGATCTGGAGGGTTGCTGTGCGGGTAAAATTCATTATTGGTTGGTTGTATGCTATTATTCTTTGTCTCATCTATGGCTTACTGCTATCTGCCTACGGCTGCTTGCTTCGCTTTCACGACCACTTTTACGACACGCGATCATCATTTCTTCCTCATCTCTTTCTCGCACTGCCTGCCGTATTCATCGGATGCTGCTTTGGCGTATCCTGGTTCTGTCGGAAACGCAATTTGGATTCGCGGGGTCATTGGCGTTTTGCTCTTCTGGTTCTTCTGACGATTCCCATTGCCTGCCTAATGCACGATGCATTACCAATTGAACACGACTACAGCATGAGGGACATCGTGCCGGGAGATCAGAAGATACTTGCAAGCTATGACACCTTGATGTTGTTTCGGAAAGAGGGGAGCATGAAAGTCGAAACAACATCCGATTATCCGCAACTTCTGACCAATGACTTTGCAAATCTTATAACCAACGCCCTTGCATATTCCGAATCAATATCTCATGCGTGGGACAGCATTGCGGAAGCACGTTCAGTCATCGAGAAGCTGGATACATATCCAGGTATTGCCGACCTGACACCCCAAGTACAGTTGGGTCCAAACACGCCCATCCTGAACTTCATGACACTTCGTTCTATTTCTTTGACATATGCGGCATTCGCCAACCTCAAGACAGCAGAAGGACATCCCGAAGAAGGTGTTCAACATCTGGCAAAATTCCAGAGCGTTGCCAGGAAAGCTCTGCCCCATTCGGCTATTCTTATCGACAAGATGATATGGATGGCGATAGCTAACAATAACATCAAGGCCGCCTTCGCAATTCTTCAGCAGCCGCA
Organism: Verrucomicrobiota bacterium; assembly: GCA_018896395.1. Classification (GTDB taxonomy): domain Bacteria; phylum Verrucomicrobiota; class Kiritimatiellia; order JAAZAB01; family JAAZAB01; genus VSJD01. The sequence continues at coordinate 4,060 of JAHIMN010000001.1, forward strand.
ATGTACTCCCGAAACCCTGAAGATACTGAAGGAAGCCTTCCCCCCCATCTCCGAAGAAGACGTCTCTCTACGCCGTGTGTTCATTGGGGAATACGTGTGGCGAAAAACATTATTTGGGGCTGAGTTGAGACCAAGCACCTTTCTCGATGCTTTCGTCATGACCAGGGTCGGGGTGCTTCCCAAGTCACCATCATTCTTTCGCAAAGCCGCATCTTCTTTTGTCTATTATCTGACATTCAGGAAGAACCGCACGTTCAGGGATTTCCGCAAATACAACGACCTCCTTGTTGAAGGTGCCAGCAGGCACCCTCCCGATATGTCACAAGCCAACAGATTCATGGATGACTATGGTCGGCATCCAGATATTCGCAATTTGGGCGGATGGTGTCTGGTCTCCATGGCAATGCCGAGTTACATGCGGGCTTCCGGAACTGCTGTCAAAACAAAGATATTGAGCGACCTTCTGGCCATTGAAATTGGAAACCGCTTGAACCAGCCGGTGGTTCTCGATGACTACTACTCCGCTGGTCCTTACGGGCGTGATAAACGAACGGGGCGAGTCTTTTCGGTCGGCCCCGACAAGAAGCCGAACACAGATGATGATATCGTACTGGGAAAGAATTAGTGCTTTATCCGTCAGAAACTGCTATAAAAACAAGAAAATCCCGCGTTGTTTTCATAAGTCATTGCAAGGCAACAAGGGATATAACAATCATCAACCGCCGATTTGCACGATAGTGATTTGTCCGCCGTAGCTTCTTAGCGAAGGCGGATGCCACCATGTGTCGAATTCGGTTTCCGCCGGAGGCGGATTCGAAAAAGCAAGGTCAGCTTGGGTCGAATGCGGGCGCGCCGTGTGCAGCGCTATACTTTTGTATGCGCAAGCGCGGCAAACCCGCAGGCGGCCCAAGATCGCCGCCGCCTTTTTCGAACCGAATTCGACACACTGCCGTGAGAGAACATACTTGGGTTGCGGGCAAAACCCGCGTTGGAAATGGATACTTTAACAATAGGCCAACGCACCTTTACCTCGCGCCTGATCATGGGGACGGGCAAGTTTGCGGATGCCGAAACCATGCTGAAAGCCATCCGGGCCTCCGGCGCCCAGCTTGTGACCGTGGCTCTGCGCCGGTTCAATCGGGAACGGCCCTCGGATGATCTTCTGGGACCGTTGTTGACCATCAAGGGCCTTACGCTCATGCCGAACACGTCCGGGGCCTGCAATGCGCAGGAGGCCGTTAAGGCCGCCCGCATTGCCCGGGAACTCAGCGGCAGCAAGTTTATCAAGGTGGAAATCCACCCCAATCCCCATCACCTGATGCCCGATGCGATTGAAACCCTGGAGGCAACCAGGATCCTGGCGGCGGAAGGATTTGTGGTCATGCCCTACATGCCGGCGGACCCGGTCCTGGCCAAGCGTCTGGAAGATGTCGGCTGTGCGTCGGTCATGCCCTTGGGGTCGGGGATCGGCACGGGCCACGGCCTGGCCACGGCCGATCTGCTGAAGATCATTATCCGTGACAGCCGCGTGCCGGTGATTGTGGATGCGGGTTTGCGTTCGCCTGCCGATGCCGCCCTGGCCATGGAAATCGGGTGCGATGCCGTGCTGGTCAACAGCGCCATTGCCGTTGCCGGCGATCCCGTGGCTATGGCCGCCGCCTTTGCTTTAGCCGTGCAGGCCGGCCGATCCGCGCGCCGGGCCGGGATCATGTCCCAGAGCGAGGAGGCCGTGCCCACCAGCCCGTTGACTTCGTTCCTCACCGATTCGGGACCAATCCATCCGACCAATCCGCAGACAGTTTGATGGCCGCGATATCAGGCTGTTTGCCGTGATTTTTCACCGAATGCCCTGGCCCGGTTCCGACCGGCCGTCCCAAAATCCGTAGCCTTGTTTGGATACACTGTTGAGGCCGGCAATTGCTGGGCGGTGACCATTGAAAATTTATTTAAAAAAGTTATTGACAAAAAAATATGGTCAGGTATATTAACTACTAAATCAATAGCAATAGTAGGGTATAGTAATGAAGATTTCAACTAAAGGCCGTTATGGACTGCGATTCATGATTGATTTGGCCACGAACGGTAATGCACAGGATAAAGTCTCCTTGCATCAAGTGGCCAAGCGTCAGGCAATTTCCGAGAAATACCTTTGGCAGATTGCCAATCGCTTGAAGGCGGTGGGGTTGATCCGCGCTACGGCGGGCCCCCACGGCGGCTATGCGCTGGCGAAGCCGCCATCCACGATCACGCTCCTGGACATTCTCACAGCGCTGGAAGGAGACTGCACGCTGGTGGCGTGCGTGACTACCCCAACCGTATGTCCTCGCAGCAATGCGTGCGCTTCGCGGGAGGTCTGGAAGGAAGTAAATGGGAAATTGGCCGAGGCGATGGAGTCTATCACCCTGAGCGCCATGGTCGCTAAGGAGCGGACGATGGCGGAGAATTCGATGCCGGCCTACAGTATCTGATGAAACGCGCAGCCGAGGGAACGTAGGATAAAACAATGGAATTAGATCGCCCTATTAAGTTTCCGGCCACCGAAGAGGCGCAAGACTTGTTGAAATGGGGGTTAGATTCGTTTCATCCGGCTGTCGCGCTGGCCTGCAGCTTCAGCTTGGAAGATGTCGTTCTGGTGCACATGGCTGTGCAGGTCAGGCCGGACACCAGAGTATTCGCTATCGATACCGGGCGGCTCAATGAGGAGACTTATCAATGTGCGGATGCGGTGCGCAGGCGCTTGGGTGTGGGCATTGAATGGTATTTTCCTAAGAGAGATGATGTGGAAAGGCTGGAACGTGAAAAAGGCCTTTTTTCGTTCCATGAAAGCTTGGAAGCACGGCACGAGTGTTGCCGGATACGGAAAGTAGAACCTTTGTCCCGGGCTCTTTCCGGCCTGAAGGCGTGGATCACGGGTCTGCGGCGAGGACAAGGTGTTACGCGCAGCGAACTCAAGCCTGTCGTGCGCGACGAAGCCCATGGGGGGATCATCAAGATCAGTCCGCTTGCTGCATGGGAGTTAGAACAGTTGTGGAACTACGTGCGTCATCACAACCTCCCGTACAATCGTTTGCACGACTTCGGTTATCCGTCCATCGGTTGCGAGCCGTGTACGCGCGCGGTTCGGACGGGAGAAGATTCGCGCGCCGGCCGCTGGTGGTGGGAAAGCCCGGAACACAAGGAATGCGGATTGCACATTAAAAGCGATAAACAGGACTGCAAGACATTGCAGAATTGAAGATGACTCATTTGGAAAAACTAGAGGCAACCAGCGTTCATATTCTGAGGGAAGCCTATCGGGAATTCAAGAGCCTGGTTATGCTCTGGTCCATTGGCAAGGACAGCACGGCCATGCTGTGGCTGACTCGCAAGGCGTTCTTCGGTCATGTTCCGTTTCCGCTGGTGCACATTGATACAGCTTTTAAAATTCCGGAAATGATCGCGTACCGGGATAAACTTGCCCGCGAATGGCAACTCAACATGATCGTGGGTCAGAACACGCAGGCTATTTCCGAAAAAAAAACGTTTCCTGACGGCAAGCTCAGCCGATTGGAATGCTGCAAGGGCCTTAAGAGCGAAGCCTTGAAGCACACTCTTTCCGGAGATTGGACGCGATCCAAGTTTGATCATGGACTCGGCAAATATGTCGAAGATACGAACAAGGAACCATACACCGGGGTCATTGTCGGCGCCAGGGCCGATGAAGAGGGCAGCCGTTCCAAGGAGCGCTACTTTTCTCCCAGGGACAGAGACAGCGAGTGGGATATTGGCGATCAGCCCCCGGAGCTGTGGGGCCAGTACAAGACGGATTTCGCTCCCGGTACGCATGTCCGCGTCCATCCTCTGCTCGACTGGACCGAACTGGATATATGGGAATACATAGGAAAAGAAAATATTCCGGTAGTGCCGCTCTATTTTAACCGGGGGGACGGCAAGAGGTACCGCTCGCTGGGATGTTATCCCTGCACAGTGCCGGTGGACTCCACCGCCGGCAACGTGACGGAAGTGATTGAAGAGCTGAAGATCGGCAAGTTTTCGAATATCGCCGAACGCTCCGGCCGCGAACAGGATAAGGAAGACGGCGGCGGACTCGAAACATTGCGGCGGGAAGGATACATGTGAGCGCGGAAATGGAACAAATTAGTGTGGTGGTGGTGGGTCACGTGGACCACGGCAAAAGCACCCTGATCGGGAGGCTGCTCGCCGACACAAACTCTCTGCCGCAGGGAAAACTTGAACAGGTTCGGACCATGTGCGTGCGAAACGCGAAGCCGTTCGAATATGCTTTTCTGCTGGAT
>JAHIMN010000178.1 GCA_018896395.1 Verrucomicrobiota bacterium
CTGGACCTGATCCGCGCCGGGCAGATGCCGGAACCGACGGTTGGCGCCAACATGCCCAAATGCCGGTGGCCGGAAACCAAGTCCTGGTGGTACCGGACCACGTTCGAGATCGGCTCTGACTTCTTGCGGCACGAATGCCAGCATCTGGTATTTGAGGGGTTGGACCTGTATGCGCAGGTGTTTGTGAACAACAAACTGGCCGGAGAGTCGCAAAACGCTTTCATTCCCGTCAGTTTCGATGTGAAGCCGCTCCTTCAGGCGGGGCGGAATGAATTGGTCGTTCGCCTGACAGCCGGTAACGAACTGGCAATGGACTCGGAATGGAACGCGTCTTTGACTGGAGGAGAGATCCGGGGTGATGTCGCTTTTCCGCAAGAATGGTTGCTTTTTGGTCCTGTGACCAGGAACGATCCAGAGCCGGCGGTTGACGGCCTCAACAAAGTGCCGGCGGAACTGGAGATAGGCGATCGGCCTTTCTCCGGGCGCGAGGTTCGCCTGAGCGACAACGGTCTCAACCTTGGGGCACTCTTGGGCAGTGTGGAGGTCGGCAAGACCGCTTATCTGGTGACCGAACTTACAGTCGATGAAGACACAGAGGTTACCCTCGGTACCGGCATGGACTGGTGGATAAAATGGTGGGTTAACGGTCAGGTCGTTTGCGACACCACCAGCACCGGGAATGAGTCAACAATGATGAGCCTGCTCGATCACTGTTTTAACGTGCGCCTGCGAAAGGGACGCAACTTGCTCGTGGTAAAGGCCGTCAGTGGCCGTGGCGGCTTCGTCTGGGTTGCGGGCGGTCCGAGGGAACTGCATCAGTGGCGGGTTAGGGACAATATCCCGAATCCGATGCGCGAAGACGATCCCTACCGGCATCGCATGTGGTTCGGTCGGAAGTGGCTACGGAAACCGCAGTTCTGCTACGGTTGGGACTGGGTGGACGCTTTGCCCAACGTCGGCATCTGGCGCGGCGTTCATCTCGCGGGACGGACGCATGCTGTTCTGCAAGACCTGCGTCTGGACACCTTGCGGGATGGCGCCAGGGTGAGCCTCGAAATGGAGGCCATGGTCGAGAACCTGCACCCATGGAGCGAACGGGCGTGCGTTTTCGATCTGGAGATTCAGCCGCCGGATGGCAGTTCCGCAATCCGCAGAGAGTATGCCTTGGATGTGCCGCCGGGCCGTTTGCCGGTGCGGGATATGATTGAGATTCCCAATCCGCGATTGTGGTGGCCGAACGGGATGGGCGACCAACCGTTGTACCGGATCGCCACCCGTGTGACTGACACCGCGGGGACCGTTTGCGACACCCGCCAGTTCTCCATCGGGCTTCGGACGATCGAGGTTGACCGATCGCGTCTGCCCGAGGGCAGCCGGTTCTGCTTTCGCGTCAACGGTCAGGAAGTGTTCTGTCGCGGCGGCAACATGGGGCCCCAGGACGCCATTCTCGCCCGCGTTCCCGACGCCAAGTACGAGGCACTGGTCGCGGAAGCCAGAAACGCGAACATGACTATGTTGCGCCTGTGGGGCGGGTCGGTCTTCGAGAGTCCGGCGTTCTATGAGGCCTGCGACCGGGCCGGCATCCTGGTCTGGCAGGACTTCCTGTTTGCCTGCGCAGACTACCCGGATCACGACGCCGCGTTTCGCGAGGCGGTCCGCGCCGAATCGGAGGCCGCCATCCGTCTTCTTCGTCACCATCCGAGCATTGCCTTGTGGTGTGGGAACAATGAATGTACGCAGGGGTTTTGCGACTGGTGGAATGCGGACAAGACCAAGCCGCTCAAAGTCGGCGGAGTGAAGTTCTACAACCAGATACTGCCGGATCTCTGTCGGCAACTCGACCCGCGGCGTCCGTACTGGCCCGGCAGTCCGTGCGGAGGAGGCCACCCTAACTCAGAACTGGAGGGGGATTGTCATTGGTGGGGTCCATTCTTCATGCACCCGGACGTCAATTGCCGGATCCGGCACGAGGTGTTTGACGAATGCCGCTCCCGTTTTGTCAGCGAGTATGGCGTGATTGGCCCGTGCCACCTGGATTCGATAAGGGAATACCTTTCTTCGGAGGAAATGCATGCGGAAAGCCTGGCCTGGCGGATGCACACGAATACGTTTGAGAAACAGACGGTGGCGGCGGCTATCCGTCTGCACTATGCTGATCCGGAGGGTTTGAACGTGCCGGACTACGTCACCTACGGCCAACTGTTCCAGGCCATCATCCATGGTCACGCCATGGAGGCTTTGCGTTTCCGGAAGCAGGACCCCCTGGATGACTGCCAGGGCGCCCTCATCTGGTCCTACTCGGACTGTTGGGGCGAAACGGGTTGGTCAATTCTCGATTACTATCTCCGCCGGAAAGCCGGCTACTACTGGTTCCGAAGAGCCTGCCGACCGGTAAAGGTGATCGTGAGGCGGCGTGGGAACCGGTTCGTTACGCGTCTGGTTAATGACACCCTGCAGCCGCTTGCCGCAACCGTCGAAGTCGGTTGGTGGCGTTTGGATGGCGGGGACCGGGAAGTTGAATTGTTCCCCGTTGAAGTGCCGGCCAACCGCATGTTGGAAGTTGCTTCCGTGCCGGCGCCATCCGCGGACGAGCGGGATCCGCAGAAGTGGTTGTACGCCGCGGTCCTCAAGCAAGGCGATGGCGTGGCCGTGGATCAATCGGTCCTGCAACTGCGGCCGTATCGTGAACTGCGGATTTCAAAACCCGAGATCACGGTTACGACATTGCCCAACGGCTTGTTGGAGGTTGTCAGTCCGGTGTTTTGTCATGCCGTTCATGTTGAAGATCACGGGCATGAATTGCTCTCCGACAACTGGTTCGACTTGCTGCCCGGCGTGCCGGTCAGGGTGCATCTCGCCAGGAAATATTCGCCCAAGCAGGTTCATCTGGAGGCCGTCTAAAAAGGGGTCGGTCCGCACATACGTGTTGGATCAAACGGTCAATCGACGGCGTCGATGGGCATAAGGTTGCGCTCCGCGTTCAGAATCAGGATGGCCATCGGCGTGGCGTAGGTCTTGCCCATGACGTGGGTGTTTTCGGCGTTGCCCGGCGGCACCTCGAAGCTGCCGTCCGGATTCTGGTGCTCGCTGAGAATCTGCCAGATTCTTGAAAAGAACTCGTCGGCTTGTTGGGCCGGCGCGGCGCCACGGTTTTTTTCGCGCACATAACCGCGCGTGGCGAAAAAGTAGGTGTCGTAGAAATTGGGGCCGTACCAGATGGGTGGATGACGGTTGAACCATTCCATGGCCAGGTTGCGGTTGGCGATCTTGAAATCGAACAGGCTCATGCAGGCCAGCCCGGCGGCCGTGATGCTGACCACCGGCAGACCGGCCGCGTCGTAGGAAAAACCTCCCAGATCCGCCTTGTCATACTGCGGCGCGGGGCCGGGGAGTTTCTGACTACAGGCAAGAAAGGCAAGACCCCGTTTGATGGAGGCTTCGGGCACCTGCCGTCCGCGCATTTCCATGCTCTTGAGAAACAGGAGGTACCAGGCTGTCACCCGGCGGTCGTTGTTTTCCCGTTTGGGATCCGCTTTCCAGCCGCCGGTGTATTCCCCGCCTTGCGCCTTGTCCTGGACGCTCAGCGCGTACTGCAACGCCTGATCCGCACGCTGGGCGACATTGCGATCCAGTTCGTGGTCGGGCAGCATGCCAAGCGTCTCGGATAATGCGAGCGCGGCGACGGCGCTGCTTTCCATCGGACAGTCCCCGTCGCCGAGAAATCCGTTTTCGCCGCTGTTCAGCAGCAGCCATCGGCAGGCAGCCGGTAAGGGGGAACGCGTGTCATTTTCCGGCACGGCCCCCTGGGACAGGAACGCCAGTATGGCCAGGCCGGTCTGCAGGTGGACTTGATGGGAACCGAAGGATCCGTCATCGTTCTGGGTGCCGCGCAGATAATCCAGCGCGGCGTTCATTCTTCTTGCCACGACGCGCCGGAAATCCGCAACGTTCCGTTCCTGGATGCGCGGACGGTCCGGCGGGGTCGGGGTTGGCAAGTCCACGGCGGCGCACAGCGCCCCCGCAACACTGATTAACAAGACGATTATATTCTGCAAGCGTATGATCATCGGGCCTCCTGTAAGAGCCGCTGGATGTATCGGGTGCCAGGGTTCTTGAACTGGTTTGGGTAAGGGCATTTAGCGGCGCCCAAAAGCGCCTCGTATAGATAAACCGGCATCTTGAGGGAACCGTAGTCGGCGGCTTCAGTGCCGGTTCCGCCGCTCCGGATACGGCTGGCGCTGGCGGCCGTGCTCTTACGCCGCACGCGCTGCTCGTAGGATGCCGACCAGTCGGCGTCCGCCGCGGTGATGGCGCTGACACCGGAACCATCCGAGGCCACCGCCTGGGCACGCTGGGACCACATGCCCCGCGTGGTTCGAGATATACGGTCAAGCCACTGGTTCTCGCCACGTTCCATCCGCCCGAGCACGTCAAAACGGAACATCAGCGCATGCGTTCTGAATTTCGTGCGGGGGACCCGCGTCACAGGCGCCGCGACCAGCTCGGCCAGGTTGTCGCGGGCCTTGCTGAAGGATTCCAGCCAGTCCCCGATATTCTGACCGAGCTCCTGCCGCTTGGGCGGCGGAAGAGAGGCCAACTTTTTTGGAGTGATCTGCCCGGCGATACGCGGCCAGTCGGTGAGCGCCTCCATGAGCAACTGGGCCTGGTCGGGCATGGACTTGGGATCCGGCAGCAACTTTTTAATACGCCCGATGGCGGCGGTGGCGGCGGTTTCCTGGGCCGGCTGGATACCGGTCCAGGCCGGCTTCTGCGATTCGGAATAGATTTGGGCGGCGAGCAAACGGATGGTTTCGGTGGCGAACACAAGC
>JAHIMN010000179.1 GCA_018896395.1 Verrucomicrobiota bacterium
AACCACGGTGCGGCTGTGCCTGGAATCGAGGGCTTGCGTATAAACATAATCCTTCCACCACACGGGCTGGGGCGAAGTCACCCGCACGACCTTTTCCGGGTCCTTCGCGCGGCGGAGGGAGTTGTCAAAAAGAATCTCCCCATGGCGCAGCGCAAAACGGGAGTAGTCCAGGCTGAAAAGATGCGGATCAATGTATGCCGCGCGGGAGCCTGCCGCATAGAGCACGGCCAACATGTGGCAGCCGAAAACATGGCTGCCGGCCACGATGGCCCCACTGTAATGATAGCCGCCACAAGGCTTCACCCAGTCCACGGATCGCACGACTCTTCGGGCGTAGGTCTGCCAGAGGTTGTTCGGGTCCGTGGTACCTTCCTGTCCGCGCGTATTCAGATCCTCATCCAACAAATAGCAGTCGGGCACGATGCTTTTCCACAGCTTGGGCATCAGCTCCGGCCAGACCACGCCGGAGTACTCCGGCGCCCAGTTGTAGCCAAAGATGTAATTTGGGAAGGCCTTGAGGATACGGCGGTTAATGCGATCGATGTTTTCGGCGGACAAACCATCCGGATCCTTGATGTCCGTGATCGGATGCGCCTGCCAGTCAAAGGCTGCGGGAGCGATTCCCGCATCCGGCATGGTGGGCGTAGTGGTGATGATCGGATGCCCATCCCAGCGTATGCCGTCAAATCCGAACATTTGGGAGACCTTGACCAATTCCTCCGCCTGAGCATCAATGGCATCCCGATTCGCCACCCAGATCGCCCCGCCGCCAAATGATCCATACCATTGGTCGTTGGTCGGATGGGGATCGCGCTGGCGTTCCAGTTGCTCCATGTCGAACCAGACCTGCGGTCGCCCGCGTTGGTCATATCCGAGCCATTCCGGATGTTCCCGGGCCCAGTCAAACCCCTTGGGCCCATTGAAGGTTGTTATCAGGTAGGTGACTACCGCGATGCCGGTCTGATGACAAAGATCGATAAACGTCCGCATGCCCGTTTGCGATTCCCGGTAGTTTCCCTGGCCGGACAACCATTCCTCCTCCTTGGGCGCCATATTACCCCACATGCCCGGCGACCAGGAAAAGTACTCCACCACCGGAACATAACCTTCACGGAAACGGGGAACGATATAGCTTCTGGCGTAAGCAACGTCCTTCACTCCAAAGATGCCGCCGTACGCATGGCAGATCTTGTAAGGATTGTCCGCAACGGTAATGAAATCGGAGGCTGCCGCAACGACCCGGTTGCTTTGCATCAACGCAGCGCGGACCTCCATGCCCCACTCGGTTTTTCCGACGTCGAATTTGCCGCTTACCTCCTTGATCGCATGCGGCTGCAAGGCGACCGGGACCGTGCTCACCACCCGTGCCGCCGCCAGATCGCTCACCAACTCGAAGCTCAAATCCGACTGTTGCGGCTGATCCGTGTGGTTGCAGACCGTCGCCGTCAGCACGGCTTCCGCGTTCCGCCGATACCACAGACGGTCCGCCCGGACATTACCGATTCCCAGCGGCGCTTCGGAACGCGCCAGCGTAACCGTATCCACCGTCACCGGCGACGGGTTGCGGTCCTTGCCTTTCCAGACGATGCCCGCGAGTATGGTCTGGTTCGGTTTGCGGATGAAGCGGACGGAAAATTCCTGGTATTGCTTTGCCTTTAAAAAATCGGCCGGGGTCAGGAACCGTTGGTTGAGAGCGAAACTTCGCTGGTCGCTGTCGTAAGCCGCCAGATAGAAAGCCGGGCTGGCCACGGTCAAATCCGCGACCTTGATACGAAACGTCAGCACGCACTCACCCACCGGCGGTTGCTTGCCGGCGAATCCAAAATAGATCGCCTCCATCTTGTACGGGGTGACCTCCAACGCCTTGTTGCTCGAGGTGGCCTCCGGGTCGTCCACGATCCGCCCCCCCCGCGCCGCAATCTCACTCGGGAAAAGCTTGGCCGCCTCGAAAACGCAGGCATTCGTGGGGGAGTTGGCCCGATAAGCGGTTTCCTGCGAGAACACCACTCCCCCGGACCATACTGCGGACCATACCGCCATCGCCAAACCCAAACGCGAAAGGGCTGTTTTCATAAGACTCCTCTGGTTTACCGACCTCGAATGAACTTGCCATCCCGTGCGGGTAGCCCCCGTATAAAAACCTCCGAAATCAGCTGACCTTCATCTGCCTCTCCTTTCCCTTTGCCGTTGTGTTGAAATATAATATTAATCTGTGATATCACATCATTTATTTGTAGAAATTATTGTAGGTTCTTCAGGATTTGGCAAGGGGTTAACCTATCTGACTGGGGCGCCGTTCACCGAGGTCTTACGTATTTTACTCGTGGTTCACATTGGCATACAGCTCCTCGTTCGTCGCGGCGTTGACGATGGAAATTTCCTCCATGTGCTGGGCGAGGTTCGCCCGGAAGCTGAGGCGCCCGTCAAATTTCTGTTGCATGTCCATCAGCAGGGCCTCGTCCTCCTCGCGCAGGCGCTTGAGAATGGTTGGATTGACCGTGATGCGCAGTTCCGGCACCTCCTTCTTTTCGATCTGATGCTTACGCAGGATGGCCAGGATCCGGCGCTGGATTTCCACGCTCATATTGAGCGGCGACTTGACGCTCCCGCGCCCGTGGCAATAAGGACAGTCTACATACAGGGTGGATTCGATGCTTTCAGCCACGCGCTGGCGAGTCATTTCCAGGAGGCCCATGGACGAAATCGGCAAGACGTTCGTGCGCGCCTTGTCACGCTGGAGCGCCTCTTTGAGCGCGAAATAGACTTGGTTGCGATGCTTTTTATGACGCATGTCAATCAGGTCCAGCACGATCAGTCCCCCGATATTCCGGAGACGCAGGTGGCGGGCAATTTCCTGCACCGCTTCCAGGTTGACCTGCAGAATCGTGTCGTCCTGGTTGGACGACCCCTTGTGTTGGCCCGTGTTGACGTCAATGGCGATCAGGGCTTCGGTTTCATCAAAGATGATGCACCCACCGGATTTCAGCGTGACCTTACGGCGGAAGGCTTCATCAATCTGGCGTGCGACGTCGAAATGCTCGAAGATCGGGCGGGCCCCTTCGTAGAGTTTGACGCGGGCATGCATGTGCCGCGAAATGTGAGCCAGGACATCCTTGATGCGGTTGTATTCCTCCTTGGAATCAATGAAGATACTGTCGAGGTCCTCGGTGACGGAATCGCGCACAATCCGCTCCACGAGATCGGGTTCCTGGTACAGACAGCAGGGGGCGCGTTTCTCGCCGGAGGCCTTCTGGATATCCTGCCAGGTGGCGAGCAGTGAACGCATGTCGCGCACAAAGCTTGTACTGGCGGCGCCGGTACCGGCCGTGCGGATAATGAGTCCGCACCCATCGGGCGCCGGCAGGCGGCTGAGCACTTTTTTCAGGCGTTTGCGCTCCTTGTCATCCTCGATTTTGCGCGAAATACCGCGCAATTTACTGCCCGGCATGAGCACAAAGTAACGGCTGGGAATACTCAGGCTGGCCGTCACGCGCGGTCCCTTGGTGCCGATGGGGCCCTTGGAAACCTGGACGCAGATTTCCGAGCCCACCGGGAAATGCTTGGAAATATCCTCCCGGGTGAACTGGCGCCGCCGGGGCATGGACCGGGCGGCCACACCCTCCATGGCTTCCAGGCGCGAGACGTCCTCGGGGAACATGTCCCAGTAATGGATGAAGGCGTTTTTGCGCATGCCGATATCCACAAACGCTGCCTGCAAACCGTCCTCCAGGTTCTGCACAAGCCCCTTGAAGACACTGCCGACAATCCGTTCCTCGGCGGGATGCTCAATCTTGAAATCCTCCAGCTTGCCCCCTTCGAGCACGGCCACGCGCGTTTGCAGGCTTTCCGCGCTGATAATGATTTGCTTTTGGGCACTGCTTTTTTTTCGCCGGAATGCGAACATAAAATTAAATCCTTTCATCGTCTTGACATTATCTCCATTCTCCCCGGATATACACGCTTTGCACAATGCCCAGGGCCGTCATTGTACCGATCATAAACGTTCCGCCATAACTGATCAGCGGGAGGGGGATTCCCGTGACAGGCAGGAGGCCGATCGTCATCGCGATATTGACGAAGACATGGCAGAACAGCATGATTACAATCCCCACACATAACAGGCGGCCCATTTTGTCGGCCGCGGATTCCGCCGAGCGCAAACCTGCGACCAGCAGGACGCCAAACAGCGCGAGCGTGACGGCCCCGCCCATAAATCCTTTTTCTTCGGCAATCACCGAAAAAATAAAGTCGTTGGGCGCCACGGTTCGCGGCAGAAACCCCAGGAGATTCTGCGTTCCTTGAAGATAGCCTTTGCCCGTGAGCCGGCCCGATCCCACCGCGATTTGGGACTGGGCCTTGTTCCAGCCGGCGCCTAACGGGTCGCGGTCGCGATCCAGGAAAACCGCAATCCGGTCCCGCTGGTAGGGCGAGATCCCGATCCGGCGCATCAGCCGTTCGTGCCGGTATTCATCCATGCCCAGCTGGGGCGGGATAATGATAAGTGCCAGCGCGCTACCGGCCAGCACGATTCCCAGCGCCGCCAAAGCGCCCAGCCGCGGACCGGATACACCGGCCGCCCACATGATGCCGGCCAGCATGGGCAGAAAAACAAATGCCGTGCCAAGGTCCGGCTGCTTGATGATCAGCACCATGGGTGTCAGCACCAGTACCAGGCCGAAGAGCACTAATCGCCAGCGGCGTAGATTCCTTCCCGGCCAGCCGAATAATCTGGCCAGCAGGATGATGACCGCCAGTTTCATGAGCTCGGCTGGCTGAAGAATGCGTAACCCGGCCAGTTGGAGCCAGCGCCGCGCGCCGTAAATTTTGAGCCCAATGTGCGGCACGAACACCAGCACCAGCAAGATCAGGCCGGCGGCATAAATCCACCAGGCCATTCGTGTCCAGCGGTGATAGTCAATGATCGCAAACCCCAGGAAAAACAGTATGCCCAGGGCGGCCCAACAGATCTGTTTAAGGAACAACGGATGGGCCGGGGAATCCGGGTTGCCGTAGCCCGCGCTGAAAATGAAGGCAATCCCGATGCCAAGGAGCGCCAGCATGGCGGTCACCAGGCTCCAATCCAGCCGGCGTAACGGACGCAATGTGTTGATAAAACTCATCCATTTCCTTCCCCGGCAAAAATTTCCCTCATCAACTGGCGCATGTACGGGCCCACCGAAATCCCGCCCGAAACAGCGTCATCCATCACGATGGCCACGGCATAGCGCGGATGCTCGAAGGGGGCGAACAAAATCATCCACCCGTGCTTCTGGCCGGCGCCTTTGCGACCATATTCGGCCGTGCCAGTCTTGCCGGCCATGGTGACGCCCTCCAGCCGGGCCAGGCGGCCGGTGCCTTCCGCGTCCTGGACGACATCCCGCATGCCGTTTTTTACCAGGGCCAAATAGTCTGCCGGCCAGTGCATGCGGCGGACGACAACCGGTGGGATTTCCTGAAATTCCGCTGCGTTCTCCTCGCGTTCGGCCATTACCAGGCGCGGCTGATAAAGGCATCCGTCATTGGCGATGGTCGCCGTCAACATGGCCATTTGCAGGGGCGTAACCTGCAGCGCGCCCTGGCCGATCGCGATATTGCAGGTGTCGCCATCGCGCCACGCCTCGCCGAAGGTCTGGCGCTTCCAGGCCTTGCCCGGCAGAAGGCCGGCGCTTTCGCCGTCGAGGCTGATGCCGGTTTTTTGGCCGAAGCCGGTTGCCAGCGCCATGTTGTAAATACCGTCGTACCCGCACTTCAGACCTAATTGATAAAAAAATACATTGCAGGAAATTCGGATGGCCCGGCGGAAATTAACGCGACCATGCGCCTCGCCCATATAACAGGAGAACCGCTGATTGCCTAACTCGAAATAGCCGGGGCACTCCAGGGTCAAGTCGGTACCCACGCCCTGCTCCAGGGCGGCGAATGCCACCAGCGGTTTAAATACACTGCCCGGCGCATAGAGGCCGTTCAGGGCGCGGTTGAAGAGCGGCTTGCGGGGATCATTCAACAAACTACTCCAGTTAGCCTGTGTGATTTTGGAACAGAACAGATTGGGGTCGAAGTCCGGGGTACTGGCCATGGCCAGTACGTCGCCGTTGCGCGGATCCACGACTACCACGGCGCCGACGGTATCGC
Source organism: Verrucomicrobiota bacterium (assembly GCA_018896395.1). Lineage (GTDB taxonomy): Bacteria > Verrucomicrobiota > Kiritimatiellia > JAAZAB01 > JAAZAB01 > VSJD01. The sequence goes on from JAHIMN010000179.1 coordinate 6,133, forward strand.
CCATGACCTGTTCCGCCGCCCGTTGAATGCGCAGGTCAATGGCCAGCTTCAAGTCGCCGCCGGGCACCGGCTCGCGCATGGTCGTTTCGTCGTGCTTAAAGCCGATGACGTCCACCTGGACCAGTCGGCCGCCGGCTCTGCCGGTCAACAGTTCGTCAAATCTTTTTTCCAGGCCGGTTTTGCCAGTCAGGTCGGGCAGATAGTAATGATACAGTTCATCCTCTTCGCTCTGAATTTCCGCCTTGCCCACGTATCCCAACAGGTGAGCAAGGGTGGGGCCCTGGGGATAAACCCGGTCCGCGTCCACCACGATATCCACGCCCGGCAGGCGCGCGCCGGCTTCCGCCAGGCGGGCCAGGGTCTGTTCGTCCACGCGCCGCCAGGCCACCAGCGGCAGGGCTTTGCGGCTGTAAAGATGGTCGGCAATCCGGTGCTGATCAATCTGCGGGGGGTGTCCGATAATGGCGGCGATTTGCTGAATGGCTTTCCAGGTGTCAATGGCTGTGTTCCGCCGATTGCCCGTCAGCCGGAGTTCCTCAAGGTAGAGGGCAATTCCATAGTTGGGCGCATTGTCGGCCAGGCATACACCCTGGCGGTCATATATTTTTCCGCGGACGCCCGGGATGCGCACGCGGCGCATAGACTGTTGTTCCAGGTTGTTCGCATAATGCTCGCCTTGCCTTACCTGGATGTGCCATAGCGCGATCACCAGGATGCCCAGTGCCGACAGGATGACGATCTTCAGCCGGCGCAGTCGCGTATGTTCACTTGTTGTCAGGTGCAAACTCATGTGGGCGACTCCACAACAATATTGCCCGTCAACCGGTCGAGCCGTTCCAGAACGGCGAATACGATTGGCGCCAAAATCATGCCGAGCAGGGCGGTGCCGATGGCCTTGAGCGCGATCCAGAACCACGATACTTCCCGCAGGCTCTCCTCGCTGATCAGCAATATTGCATAGAGGCCGAACGTAAGTCCCAAGCCGGCCAAGAGGCCGAACACCATGTGCGTCACGCCCCGGGCGCTAAAGACTACGTCGCGGTAAAGCCATGCGACGATCCCCAGCACGCAAAAGACAGCGGTGGAATAGCCCATCGGCAGGGCTTCGAGACTGTCGCACAGCAGACCGCCGGCGATGGCCGCCGTCACCAGCAGTGAGAGCGA
>JAHIMN010000180.1 GCA_018896395.1 Verrucomicrobiota bacterium
TCGCGGCCGCCTGCGGGAGGCCGAAGTTATTAGCAATGGCGAACATAGTCAGGTCATCCGGAATGACCACCCCGTCGAACCCCATCTCCTTCCGGAGCAGGTCCGTAATGATCCGCGGCGAAAGCGACGCCGGGAGACGCTCCTTTTCCAGCGCCGGGTAGAGCGTATGGGCGACCATGAACGAATCCACGCCCGCCGCCACCGCGCGCTTGAACGGGTAAATGGCCAGCTTGTGCAGTTCGTCGCGGCTGAGATTGATTGACTCCAATTCGCGATGGGCATCCCCCTTGCCGTGGCCGCGACCGGGAAAATGTTTCACATTGCTGATGACATTCTCCTCCGCGTACGCCTTGATGAACTGCTCGCCCAACATGGCCACCATTTCGGGATCGCCGCTGAATGACCGCGCGCCAATCTCGGGGTTCTCCGGACTCGTCAGCACATCCAAGCTCGGTCCATAGAGCATATCCAACCCCAGCGTCTTGACTTCATTCGCCGAAATCTTGGCGGCCCAATAGGCGTTTTCAGGGTCGCCGCACGCGCCCAACCCCATCTCGTTCGGCATCATGGCCACGTTGCGGCGCCGGAAAATGCTGTTGCTGATGCTGCCCTCCTGGTCGCCGGCCATGATGACGGGCAATCCCGTCAGGGTTTCGCCCGTCTGCTTCACGCGAAAGATGAACTCCGCCACTTCATCGAGCGGATAGTTCCGGCAAACGCCGCACGGCATGTAGTCGCCGCCCCGAATGAACCGTTCAAACACGCCCGAAAACTGCAGCGCGCCGAAATGGTATTTTTCGAAATTGCGCCTTGCGAAATCAACGGTCTCGCCGCCACAAATGTTCCCCATGAACATCTGGCCGATCTTCTGGTCAATGGTCAAGCGGTCAATGATCTTTTGAAAATCCGGCGCGTGCATCGTCATGTCCTTTTTTTAAGTGTTGCAGGCAGGCCGTCTCGCGGCTACAACTTTGGCGCTCGTCGCCTCCCACTCTACGCTCTACGCTTCACGCTCGACGTGCCTACGCCTTCTGTTCCGGTGCGGCCGGTGCCGCCGGTGCGGCCGCCGCCGGGATTTCACCGGTACAGGGCGGCAGACCAGCCAGTTTCTGGTAGAGATCCGCCCGGGCCGCCACGAGTTTATCGGCCATTTCCATCAGCCGCCTGGCGTTCTCCGGATAACTCTGCTTCAACACGCGGAACCGGTTTTCCTTCATCACGGATTCGCTGTATTTCTCAACCGGCGGTTTGCTGTCCAGTGTCAGGGGGTTTTTACCCTGCTTGGTCAGTTCCGGGTTGTAGCGATAGAGCGGGAAACGCCCCGATTGCACGGCTTCCTTCTGGGCCGTCAGGCCATTAGTCATGTTGATGCCGTGCGCGATGCAGTGCGAATAGGCAATGATGATCGAAGGCCCCTCGTAAGCGTCGGCCTCGGCAAAGGCCCGCACGGTCTGGTTCGGATTGGCGCCCAGCGCGACGGTCGCTACGTAGATATTGCCATAGGTCATGCAGATCATGCCGAGGTCCTTCTTCATCAGCGGCTTGCCCGCCATGGCAAACTTGGCCACCGCACCCATGGGGGTGGACTTGGAAGCCTGGCCGCCCGTGTTGGAATAGACTTCGGTATCCAGCACGAGGACATTCACCTTGCGGCCTGAAGCCAGCACATGGTCGAGGCCGCCGTAGCCGATGTCATACGCCCAGCCGTCGCCGCCGAGGATCCAGACCGATTTTTTCACCAGGTAATCGGACACGGAAAGCATTTGCTTGACCCATTCATTGTTTGTGCATTTGGCCAGCATGTCTTTCAGCTTCGCCACCCGTGCGCGCTGTTCCTCAATGCCGGCGGGCGTGGACTGGTCGGCATTGCGCAATTCGCCAAAGAGCGGCTTCAGATCGCCGCAGGCGGTGCAATTCTCACCTTTATCCATCAGTTCCAAGGCAACCTGACGAAACTTGTCCACTCCCAACCGCATGCCGTAGCCAAATTCGGCGGTGTCCTCAAACAGCGAGTTGGACCAGGCCGGCCCACGCCCATCCTCGCGCGTGGTGTACGGCGTCGTCGGCAGGTTGCCGCCGTAGATGGACGAACACCCCGTGGCATTGGCAATCAGCGCCCGGTCGCCGAAGAGCTGGGTGAGCAGTTTGACGTAGGGCGTCTCGCCACAGCCCGCGCAGGCCCCGGAGAATTCGAACATGGCGCGCACAAATTGGCTCCCCTTGACCGTGGCGCGGTTGTAGAGCTTCGGATCCATGTCCGGAATGTCCATGAAGAACTTGAAGTTCTGCGCTTCCGGCTGACGCAATGGCATCTGGGGCACCATCATAATCGCGCGGCGACCGGTTGCCTGCTTCGTGGCCGCGTCCCGCTCCCGGCCCGGGCAATTCTGCACGCACACGCCGCATCCGGTGCAGTCTTCCGGCGCGACCTGGACGGTGAATTTCATGCCGGCATATTCCTTGCCCTTGGCTTCCGCCGACTTGAATGTGGCCGGCGCCTTGGCCAGGCGCTCCGCGCCGTACACCTTGACGCGGATGGCGGCATGCGGACAGACGAGCGAGCACTGGCCGCACTGAATGCAAAGCGCCGTATCCCACTGCGGAATGTCCGTGGCTATATTGCGCTTCTCGAATTTGGTCGTGCCCGTCGGCCAGGTGCCGTCGGAGGGCATGGCGCTGACCGGCAGGGTGTTGCCCTTCTGGCTCATGATCGTGGCGGTCACGTTCCGCACAAACTCGGGCGCTTCCGGGGAGACCACCGGCGGCATCTTGAGCTTGCCGGCCGGGCGCGCCGGCACCTTTACTTCCTGCAAGGCGGCCACGGCAGAGTCCACAGCCTTGAAGTTCATCGCCACCACGTCGGCGCCCTTGCGGCCATAGCTCTTTTCGATCGCCTTCTTGAGCGCGGCAATGGCCTTGTCGCTGGACAGAACGCCGGAGATGTTTAAGAAGCAGGTCTGCATAATCGTGTTGATACGCGCGCCTAATTTGAGCTCCTTGGCCAGCTTGATGGCGTCAATCACGTAAAACCGGATTTTTTTCTTGATGATCTGGCGCTCGATCTCATCGGGCATGTGGGCCCAGACTTCCTCGGCGCTGTAAGGACTGTTCAACAGGAACACAGCGCCGTCCTTGGCGTCCGTGAGCAGGTCATATTTTTCGAGGAACGAGAAATTATGACAGGCCACAAA
>JAHIMN010000181.1 GCA_018896395.1 Verrucomicrobiota bacterium
GCAAAAACGCTGATGTTCGCCGGAAAAGACGGTCGCGTAATTTTGGCGCATCTGCTTTGTTGCGCGGGGCTTGCAGTATGCTTATACAGCGGCACCCCGCGCGCCCACGCGAAACGCGTGGCAAGCGTGCATCCCTGTCCCGCTCCGAGCGGGATGCGCCAAACTGACGCGATGCAAGATTCAGGTATAAATAACTGACGTTAATGAAAGTGCCGATCGTTGCCAAAGGCCGACTTTATCCGAGGAAGCAAGCGCATATGGCCATTACACTGACCAATCAGGAAATCCAGAAACTCATTCCCCACCGTTACCCCATGCTGTTGGTGGACCGGATCATTGAATGCGACGACCAGCAACGCATTGTCGGGATCAAAAACATATCAGTGAACGAGCCGTTCTTCCAGGGGCATTTCCCCGGCACCCCCATCATGCCGGGTGTTTTGCAGTTGGAGGCCATGGTGCAGGTCGGCGGAATCCTGCATTGCCGCAAGACCGGCGCCCATGGTATCCTGCCTTTATTTATGGGGGTTGATAATGCCAGGTTTCGCAAAATGATCACCCCGGGCGACCAGATGCGCATTGAGGTCGAAATCTTAAACACCCGGGGGAGCGTGATCCGGGCGCACGGCCAAGTGCTGGTAGACGGCCAGTTGGCGTCCGAAGCGGACCTGTTATTCATGTTGACGGACCAGAAAGTGTAACTATGACGACCATTCATTCCACCGCCATCGTGGACCCCGGTGCCGAACTTGACGAAGGCGTGGAAATCGGCGCCTACAGTATCGTCGGTGCGCACGTTAAAATCGGGCGTGCTACGCGCGTCATGCCGCACGTCTTTTTGGACGGCTGGACGACGATCGGCGAAGGCTGTACGATCTTCCCGTTTGCCAGCATCGGCACCCAGACCCAGGATTTGAAATACAAAGGCAGCGTCACGTTCGTGGAAATCGGCGACCACACCACCCTGCGCGAGTATGTCACCGTCAACGCCGGCACCAACGAGGGGGATGTAACCCGGGTCGGCGTACGCTGTCATATCATGGCCTATTCCCACGTGGCGCACCAGTGCATCGTCGGCAACGGGGTCATCATTGCCAACGCCGGCACGCTGGCCGGCCACGTGATTATTGAGGACAACGCGGTGATTGGCGGGCTGTGCGGCATTCATCAGTTTGTGCGCATCGGGCGGCTGAGCATCATCGGCGGCTGTTCCAAGGCCATCCAGGATATTCCGCCTTTCATGATGGCGGATGGCAACCCCGCCGCCATTCACGGACTCAACACCATCGGTCTGCAGAGGCACGCCGTGTCGGAAGCCGCACGCCGCATTCTGAAAGAGGCCTGTCGCATCCTTTATCGGGAAAACCTGACTACGCGCGCGGCCCTTGAAAAAATGAAGACGGAGCTGACCCTCTGCCCGGAACTGGATCACCTGATTGCATTTGTATCGGCATCGGAACGCGGCATTGCGCGGTAAGGATTCATTATGAGCAATCGGATCAAATGTCTTTTCATGGCCGGCATGGTGATACTGGCCGTGCCGGAGCGTCCGGCCGTATTCGCCCAGGCGCCCACCCAGAAAGAGGAAAACGCCCAAACGGCCGGCCAAACTACCGGCGCTTTCGTGAACTTCAACTTTGACCAGGTAGATATCCGCTTCCTGGTCAAGCTGGTCGGCGACCTCACCGGCAAGCGGTTTGTGATTGACAAGGAAATTGACGGCAAAGTCACGGTCGTAACACCGCCGCAAATCCCCCTCAGCGAAGTGTATCCCCTTTTTATTTCCATCCTGGAGGCATCGGGCTGTGCCGTTGTGGAGCGCGAGGGCATTAGCCGGATCGTGGCGCGCGACAAGCGCGTAATTCCCATTGCGCCGGTCATGGGCGAAAGCGAGCAGGTGCCCGCCGACGGTGTGATCACCAAAGTGATTCACATCAACAACCTCAGCGTCGCGGACGTGCGCCGTCTGCTCGAACCCATGGTGGACCAGGGCAAGAACGGGGCCATGGGTGTCCTGGAGACAACCAACCACCTGGTCATCACGGACACCGCCGCGAGCATCCGCCGGATCGAACAGATCATTGCACAGATTGACAAGCCCGGCATGGCGCGCACGACGGAGATTTACATTTTGCGGTTTGCCGATGCCGCAGGTATTGCCGCCGAGCTAAACCTGGCCATGACCAGCGCCGGCAGTAAGCAGGAGACGCAGGGCCAACAATTGCGCCGGCGCCTGCCAAAACCCGCGGCGGGGGATACGGCCGTGTCGCTCCCCAGCGATGCTGTAGTCGTGGCGGCGCCCCACTCCAACAGCCTGATCCTGGTCGGCACTCCCGGACAGATTGCCGATTTGAAACGGATCATCAAGGCAATGGATACAGAACCGCGGAGCGGTTATGGGCATCTGCAGGCCATCTTTCTAAAATATCTATCCTCCGACGAAGCGGCCAAGAGTTTGACGGCCCTCATTTCCAAGCGCGTCGCAAAACCGCAAAACCAGAAAATATCCATCGAGTCCAGCCTGAGCAACAATGCCCTGCTGGTGGACGCCGCTCCGGAAGATTTCAAGATGGTCAAAGAGCTGATCGAACAGCTGGACCTGCCCCCGCAACAGGTCCTCGTGGAAGTCATGATCGCCGAATTGACTTTGAATGACGGCAGTCGTCTGGGGGCTGAGTTTCTGGCCGGCGCAAATCCTTCCGAGGGCTCCACTGTGGCCATGGGTGGTATGCGCACGTCCGAAGGCGACGACACTTTGATGCAACAGATCACAAGCGGCTTGGTACCCAGCGGCCTGACCTTTGGTCTGGCCCGCGGCAGTTATACGGATGCCAACGGGAACGTGGTGCCCCGTTTCCCGGCGCTGATCAATATTATCGCCATCCAGCAGAAGGGCAAATTCAAGATTCTTTCCAACATCCCGCTCTGGACCCAGAACAACCAGACGGCCACCGTCACGATCGGCAAGAACATTCCCATTCTGAAATCCACCGTCTCGGCTGGGGCCGGCACGGCCCGCGATTATATTGAAAACATTGATCGCGTGGATGTCGGCATCAAACTGAGCGTCACCCCGCACATCAATCCCAACCGCGAAGTGTTGATGAAATTGAACCCCAGTATCGAAGCCATCCTGGTGGAATCTACGGGCGGCAAGCCTTTCACGCCCACGATTGCCAAGCGGGAGGTTACCACGACCCTGACCGTGCCGGATGGCGACACGATTATAATCAGCGGTCTGATGCGCGAGGATACGGTGTTCAATGATCGAAAAATCCCCTTCCTTGGTTCGATCCCCCTGCTGGGCTGGCTGTTCCACACCAAGCAGGAAACCGTGGAACGGACCAACCTGCTGATCTTTGTGACGCCGCACGTGGCCACCAATGCCGCCGGCGCGCGGGCCTTGACCGACATGATCAAGTCGAAAACCGCCTTCCAAGCGGAGACAAACCTGGTGATCAAGCCCATGGAAGAAAACGAACCCCGGGGGAAGAAGTAAAAGGCATGGTCAATGGTTGATGGTTAATGGTTAATGGAAAATCAACGCCGCAAAACGAAGGGCAAGCCATCAACTTTATACCGCGTCGCGCGGAGCATCTGCCATTTACCATCTACCATTGACCATTGGATTTACAGTCATGCCCCCTGAACCTGAGACAACCGAATCCACAGCCGAGTTGGCGCAGTTAAAGGCCCTGGCGCAGAAATTTCATCTGGACCTGATAACAGTGGTGGACGACGCCATGCTGGCCCACGATCTGGCCGCCGATCTGCCGGTGGAATGGGCGCGCGCGCATGCCATGTTGCCGATCCGGCACCGTGGTCAGCCGGTTCTATTGCTCCACGATCCGACCGCCATCAGCGCGCAGAAACACCTGGAACTGCTCCTCAACCGGGAATTAAAACCGCTTCTGGCGCCGCAAGCGGTGATTATGAACGCCATCGAGCGCAGTTATTTCAGCCGCTCGGATACCGCGCGCGAGTTCCTCCGTGATCTGGACGAGCATGCGCCCACCCCGAACAAGGCGTCGCCCCGCAGTGACGACCTCCTGCAGGTGGCCGAGCATGCGCCCATTACCCAGCTGATCAACTTAATCCTGCTGGAAGCCATCAAGGCCAGCGCCTCCGATATCCACGTGGAGCCCTTCGAATCCCGCCTGCGCATCCGCTTCCGCATTGATGGCATGCTCTATGAGCAAACTTCGCCGCCGAAACACCTGGAGCCCGCGCTGATATCGCGGCTCAAGGTCATGGCCCACATGGACATCGCCGAAAAACGCCTGCCCCAGGATGGCGTGGCGCGCGTGCGCATCGGCGAACGCGAAATTGATATCCGCGTCTCGTCCATCCCGGTGGCGGAAGGCGAGCGCGTCGTCCTGCGGCTCCTGAATCGTAGCACAACGGTTTTGCCGTTGGTCGGGCTCGGCCTCTCGACCGCCATGTTGGAGGCCATTGACCGTCTGCTCCTGGAACCGAATGGGATCATCATCGTGAGCGGACCGACCGGGAGCGGCAAAACAACCACCCTGTATGCGGCGCTCCAACAGTTGAACAAGTCACGGTCTAACATCCTGACCATCGAAGATCCGATCGAATACCAGCTTCCGGACATCGGCCAGATCCAGGTGAAGCCCAAAATCGGGCTGACGTTTGCCAGCGGCTTGCGGCATATTCTGCGCCAGGACCCGGACACGATCCTCGTGGGCGAAATCCGGGACCTGGAAACGGCTGAAATCGCCGTCCGGGCGTCACTGACCGGCCACTTAGTTTTCACCACGCTGCACACCAATGACGCGCCCAGCGCCGTAGTCCGGATGATTGATATAGGCGTGGAGCCGTATCTGCTGGCCGCCTGCCTGCGCGCCGTGCTGGCCCAGCGCCTGATCCGCCGGCTATGCGCCGTCTGCCGCCGACCGGCCACCCTGACGGAGGCGGAAATCGCCGTGCTGCCAGGCGAGAAGGCCGCCCGCTGTACCGCGAGGCCACTTGCCGTGTGGTCGCCGCAAGGCTGTCCGGCCTGCCTGGAAGGTTACAAAGGCCGTACGGGACTTTTCGAGCTTATGATCGTTAACGCGGATATGGCCAATGCCATCCGTGCCGAACACCCCAACAGTCAGAGCTTGCGCGAGCTGGCCATCCGCGGCGGCATGACCACTCTGTTGGACGATGGCGCGGAAAAACTGGCGCGCGGCTTGACCAGTTTTGCGGAGCTGTTGCGCACAATCGGCCGGGCATCGTACTGAATTTGTATGGGTGTAGGGGAGTATGCGTGTAGGGGAGTAAAACGGTTTTGCAC
>JAHIMN010000182.1 GCA_018896395.1 Verrucomicrobiota bacterium
CGCCTCCGCACCGGGCTTACTCGTCTGGGCACCGGGCTTATCCGCCGCCGATTGCTTCTTGTAATGGTCACTACGATAATCCGTCTGGTGAAATCCTGAACCCTTGAAAATAATCCCCGCGCCCCTGCCGATCAGCCGTCGAACCTTGTTCTTTTTGCATTTAGGGCAACGGGTAATGGGTTTGGCCGTGATGTTCTGAAAGAGTTCAAATTGATGATGACAGTCGCGACACTCGTATTCGTAGGTTGGCATAAGGGGTCTTCGTTCCTCCCTTTTTTGGTAAAGTTTCCGAGCCGACTGATCAAGAAAAGAAACACAACCTGCGGACAAAAAGCATGTCTGGCAAATTCTATTTTGCGCAGAAATCAAAGAATCCGATTTTGGTTAAGGCGCTTTGCAGTTTACGGCGTTGTTCGGCGCTAATTTGCGCAATCGGCACCCGGCTTGGCCCACATTCAACGCCAAGCATTTGCATAACGGCTTTTGAGGCCGAAATAAAATGGGCGCCGCAATGCGCCTTGATTGAAATCATTGCGATTGCTTTCTGCTGCAGCAGACGGGCTTTCGGTAAATCATTGTCTTCAAAAGCTTTTATAAGGTTCCGGTAAAGCGGAGCGGCGTAATTATAAGTGCTCCCCACTGCGCCGCGCGCTCCGAACACAAGGGCTGCAAGTAGAATTTCATCGCGTCCGAAAAGCATATTAAACCGTCCGCCTTCGGCATTCAGACAGGACGCAAAGTCCATTAGATTTTCGTGTGTAAATTTAATTCCAGCCAGATTCGGTATTTTTGAAGCAGCCAATTCCAAGAAATCAATCATGGCAAAATTCACGCCGGACATAGCCGGCATGTGATAATAATAGAAAGGCAATGAAGGCGCCGCCGCAGCAACTCCCGCGCAAAAATTAACCAGGTCAGCGACTGTCGCAGGCTTGAAGAATGAAGGTGCGATCGCCACGACGGCCCAGGCTCCGATTTCTTGCGCATGGGCGGCCAGCTCCCGGCTATCGGGAAGGGCGTTATGTCCCACATGAACTATGATGCGCATTCCGGAAGGCGCATCCTCCACCCAGCGTTTGGCGATTGCCATGCGTTCCGCCACACTGAGCGACATGCTCTCCCCGCTCGTTCCGCAGACAAAGGCGCCCTGAACCCCGTTGCGGTGAAGAAATTTCGCGTAATGTTCAACAACGTCCAGGTTAAGGCCGCCTTCGGCATTCATCGGAGTAAAAGGCGCCGCAACGAGACCGTTTAAATGTTGAAATGACTGCACAACCTTTCCTTTCTTCAAAGCTGTTGTTAAAACCCGCCAAGATCAATTTGGGATGCTTTCGCTATGTCGTTGCCGCTTCCAGCCAATTGAGGCTGAATCGAGCAAGCGTAATTCTTTCATATGGACCTTGTTTGCCTGATTCAAAGAGGCAAAAGATATCTCCATTTCCGAGGACTGCCAAATCCGAGTAGGCACTTGGTCCCTGATAGAGTGTTTTCTGCAAAGGCCACGTTTTCCCTTCATCAAAACTTGTTCGCACGGTCATTTTGACACGGCTTTCCTGACTTGCTGGATTGGAGAACAGAATCACGCTTCTGCATCCGGGAGCTGGCCAGGCAAAACGGCGAATACTTGCCTGGCAGATCGGTTCAACCAAGGCTTCATCAAAACGTTGTTCTTCCCATGTCAGCCCACCGTCCCGGCTGAAGGCCACTTGGCGCATCTTGTTGAGATCGTAGTAGTTACGCATGTTCAGCAAGAGACGACCGTCAACCAGTTCCACGACCTCGCATTCGTTCACACCATCCCGCGGCGTACGGCCGCCCAAACACCATGACTTCCCGTGATCGTCGCTGTAGATCACATGCGAATAGTATCGTTTGCTGCCGGCCTCGATATGATCGCACGGCACAAGGAGCCGACCTGTATAGGGTGCTGTTTGCACCTGAATCCCTGCGCCGGGACCTGTGGCGTACCACGTCCAGTTTGGCTGTTTGACGTCGGCCGTAATCTCCCGCGGCTTGGCCCACGTGCAACCATCATCCGAGGAACAAGTCACAAACACACGCCTCGTATCCCGGCTCGTCTGATTGATAATCTGTAGCTCATGATCATCGCCACGGTTCCAAGTCAAAAGCAGCCAGATGACACCGGTCTGCCGGTCAATGACTGGGCTCGGATTCCCACATGTATTCTCGTGATCATTCCAGACCACCTGTTGTTCACTCCATGTTGCGCCATTATTGGCGGATCGTTTGACCAATACGTCTATCCGGCCGTTGTCGGCCTCGCCCCGTTTGCGTCCCTCGCAAAAGGCCAGCAGCCACCCCCCACCTGTCACCGCAAGAGCAGGAATGCGGTATGTGTGATAGCCATTGTTTTGACTGCGCCACAGAACTGATTGTTTCATATCTTTCATCCGGGACTTCCAAGGGGTAACAAACAACCGGTTGCAATAGCCGGTCGCCTGCGCGATCAATAACAATTGACACGATCATGATATACAATACCCTAAATAATTCAATCCCTCATTTCGCGTCAACGCGCGCGCAATATTCGCTGTCATTTTCACCCGCCTTGTCATACAATGAAGTTTAACTCGGCACAAGAGAGCATCGCCATGTTTGATCTGCAGCATTACCTGGACAATAACATCCAGCTGATCAACACCGCGCTGGACCAGCGCCTGCCGGCCGAAACCGAACGGCCCGCTGCGCTCCACAAGGCCATGCGCTACAGTGTGTTTGCCGGCGGCAAGCGCCTGCGCCCGGTCCTGTGCCTGGCGGCGGCCGAAGCCATTGGTCCGGCCAACGCCGGTGGTCTGGCCAACGCTACGGCGCTCACCGCCGCCCTGGCAATAGAAATCCTGCACACCTATACCCTGATCCACGATGACCTTCCCTGCATGGATGATGACACTCTGCGCCGTGGCCAGCCCACCCTGCATATCGTGGCGGGCGAGGCCAATGCCGTCCTGGCCGGCGACGCACTGTTGACCCTGGCATTTGAATGGCTGGCGGAAGTGCGCGCACCGCCGCCCTATCCGCCCAATCAGCTCAGTTTGGAACTGGCGCGCGCCGCGGGAAGTCGGGGCGTGGTCGGCGGGCAGGCCGAAGACCTGGCCGCCGAAGGCCGGGCGGCCGATCCCGACACTGTGGATTACATCCATCGCCACAAGACAGCCGCGCTCCTGCGCGCCTCGGTGCGCATGGGCGGCATCGCCGCCGGCGCCGGCAACAGGGCCTTGGCCGTCTTGACCGCCTATGGCGACGCCATCGGCCTGGCCTTCCAAATTGCGGATGATATACTGAACGAAACGTCAACGGCCGCCACCCTGGGCAAAACCGCCGGCAGTGACCGGCAGCGCGGCAAAATGACGTTCATTACCGTGCATGGCCTGGAGCGCGCCCGGACGCGTGCGGAGCAACTGAAGCAGGACGCCCTCGCGGTACTTGACTCCTTGCCGGGCGCCACGGAACCACTGGCCGCCCTGGCCCGGTTCATCACGGAACGGACACACTGACATGATGAACAGGCTATCATGGGAACGCTTGCTTGATTGGTTCCAGCGCACACCGCCGGTGCAATTCGTGGTCTGGACGGTGACAGGGATTATCGTCTGGAAATTGTCAGCCACGGTCGTTCAGGATATCCTGGTGTATGGCGCCTTTCTGTTCGCCCTGACCCGCGCCTTCCACCTACGCCAAGGCTTCGGTGGACAGGCCCGCCTGCGCCAAGGCTTCCCCCTACGCGACTCGCCTGGGCGAAGCACTTCGGCGGGACAAGTCGGCGGGCAGGCCCGCGATGTGGCCGTTTGGAAACAGCCGGCGGGTATTGCCTTCGTTGTAATTCTGATCCACATGACTTTCACTCTGCCGTTTGCTATGCACCCGGCGCTTTCCTTGCGCGACTTCAGCGGCATGCTTAAAATAATTGCCGGCGCTTTCGCCATTCCGGTCATTTTCAATACGCGCGCAAAAATCGAAGCAGCTCTCTTTTACAGCGCCACGGCCATTACCTGCGTCCTGGGCTATGATTTAATCCGGCTGACGGTATTCCTTGGTCCGAACTTGCTGGTCCAGGCACATATCTTCAAGCCGTTTATTTTCAACCACTCGAACGTGGCCAGCATGATGGCGGGCGCCTCGGCACTGGTATTATTTTATTTCTCCTGGAAATCGCGGCACCGGATATGGCCGTCAATGGGATGCTTGTTCGGCATGTTACTTTGCCTGGTGTACCTGGTCATCCTGGCCTCGCGCGGGCCGCAGATCGCGTTTGCCCTGACCTGCATAGGCGCCGTATTCCTGATTCCCGGCCGAGGCATTAAACTGCTGGGGTTCCTTATCATCTTACTGGCCGGTTTGGCCCTGTTCGTCAATATCGAACACGTTAATCCCCGGTTCCTGGAAAAAAGGAGCATGACGAATTTCAGCGAGCGCGACAAGGTCTGGACGCATACCTGGGACCTGGCTCGACAACGACCCTGGTTGGGCTACGGATACGGCAAACGGAATTTTGAGGTGGTGTATTACAGCACGCAGCCCCCGAAGTCCGTATTCCATTACCCGCATCCGCATCAATTCTGGCTGAAACTGCTGTTTGAATTCGGCTGGCCAGGCCTGATCCTGCACCTCATGGCCTGGCTAATCCTGGCCCTCAGCCTGTGGCGGTGCGTGTTTGCCCAGCCGACTTTCACGGACCGCCTCCTGCCGGGGACGGTAGGACTTATTTTTTGTTTCATCCACCTGTACGGGCTGGGCGATTACCCCGACAATATCGTCCTGATGGCCCAGTTCTGGCTCATCCCCGTCGCTTTGGTGCTGATGAAAAAAACGGACGATGAACACGCCACTTGAACCAACACCGGACGCTCATCCGATCCGAACCTTCATGGCCGTGGCCATCAGCGAAGCGATCCGGGGCAAACTGACTGAGATTCAGGCCCGGCTAAAACAGACCGGTGCGGACGTCGGCTGGGTTGCACCGACCAAGATACATCTCACCATTCTATTCCTGGGCCATGTATTTGAATCACAGGCATCGGCACTTGCTACCGCCACCGATGGCATCACGGCGGGTTATCAGCCCTGCTCGCTGAAAGTTAAAGGCATTGGCTATTTCGGCCGAGCGCAATCGCCCCGGGTTATCTGGGCCGGCCTGACGGGCGACTTGCAGCCGCTTCTGGCTCTGCAAAGAGAAATCGCGGTAGCCGCAAAAAAGACGGGGATTTATACCGACGACAAGCCATTCCACCCGCACCTGACGATCGGTCGGGGGCGCTCGGCACGAAATATTGGAGCGCTGTTGGCCGTTCTGGAAACTTGCCGGGACATGGACTTCGGGACGATCACAATTGACCGCGTGCTCCTGATGAAGAGCGAACTGACGCCTCAGGGACCGATCTACACGACGCTCCACGAAAGCCGGCTATCAGCCGCGGATTGAATATGGCACGGCACTTGTCCGCCTATGGAGGAAAGCCGCAACCAAAGCGGAAGAGGGAAAAACCACGGATTACACTGATTACGGATGAAGAGCCCTGACTCCTTTGAAATCCTTTCGATATCAGTGGGATCCGTGCCATCCGTGGTAAAAATCTTCTCCGATGATCCTGATAATCAGCCAACAACCGGCATGCGTACGCGCTTGAACTGCGCAGCCTTTGGCAGGGGGCCGACGATCGGCCGGACATACTCCAGGAACGTCGGCGTCACGTCATTGCCCGCCTTATTAATAAAGGCATCCGGCATGTGGCGGGTAGCCTTAGCCACGGCTTTGAGCGGTACGCGCTCGAAAAACACGGCATATTTTTTGCCCGGCTTGCGGCGGATGACGACGGATCCATCCGAATCCTTACCGACCGCCCAGCGCACGGCCAGCTCACCGACGGCCCGCGCCTCGCGGGCATCCACCTCGGAAACAAGGCCCGGGAAAGAGCGCTGGAGGTAGCCGAAGGTGTCGGCGCGCACACGGGCAATCTTGGTCTGCGTCTTGATCTCGTTGGCCAACAGGTCGCCGAGCGCCCCGGTGCCGCTGAGCTGGACGTTGCCATGCGAATCGGTTTCGGTGGTGAACTTGGTGGCAATAGCCGAGCCCTCGGCATCGGAAATCCCCTCGGATACAACAACGCCGCAACGGCCCAATTTATTATACACCCGCTTGACATCTTCGACGTATTGCTTCATCGAGAACGGTCTTTCCGGCAGGTAGATCAGGTGCGGACCGTCGTCCGGATTGACCCGCGCCAGGGCGGCGGCGGCGGTCAGAAACCCGGCATGCCGTCCCATGACTACATCAATCTTGACACCTAGTAGCGCCCGGTTGTCGAGGTCGCCGCCCATGACAGCGCAGGCGACAAACTTGGCGGCACTGCCGAAGCCGGGTGTATGGTCGTTTTCAAGCAGGTCGTTATCAATCGTCTTGGGGATATGGAAACAGCGGCACGCGTAATTGATCTTGCGGGCATGCTCGTTGATGATGTGCGTCGTTTCAGCCGAATCGTTCCCGCCGATGTAAAAGAAATAGCGGATATTGTATTTCAGCATAATGCCGAAAATCTTGAGACATTCCTCCTCGGCGGGCTTCTTGCGCACACTGCCCAGCGCCGAGGAGGGCGTCACCGCAACCGCTTCCAGGTTGGCCTTGGATTCCTTGCGCAGGTCAATCATGTTCTCATCCAGCACACCCTTGATTCCATGCAGGGATCCATAAATACCCTGGATTTCCTTGTACCGCTTGGCTTCCTGGATGGCGCCCACCAGGCTCCGGTTGATCACCATCGTCGGTCCGCCGCTTTGCGCAATCAGCATGTTGCCCTTGAGTAACTGCGTCATTGTTTGCTCCCAAAAATAATAGAGGTTAGCATTCAGCCGCCAGGAATTCAAAATGAATCCTGATCCCAA